>JBMYOR010000001.1:0-30791 GCA_049599535.1 Bacteroidia bacterium
CGAGCCCATCAAGCACTACAGTTTGTGTTGATGATGACCCAACTTTTACGGTTGTCGCTACTGGAGATGGACTCAATTTACAATGGCAAGAAGATGATGGAACCGGATTTTCTGATCTAAGTGATGGTGGCGTTTATAGCGGTACGAGTTCTACTACTTTAACCTTAACTGATGTTACCGCATCCATGTCAGGCAATATTTATAGATGTTATGTAACTGGTAATTGTACTCCAGATGCTACTTCGGGCACAGCTACACTAACTGTACATGCCTTACCAACATTTACAGGTAATCCAAGTAGTACAACATATTGTTCTGGATCTGACGTTGATCTTTCGGCTACTGTTACAGGCACAAGCCTTACCTTACAGTGGCAAGAAGACGACGGAACCGGATTTAGCAATTTAAGCAATAACGTTACTTATGCAGGTGTTTCAACTGAAGACCTTACAATCACAGCAGCAGGTGCAGGCCTTGATGGATATGATTACAGATTGGTAGCCACCAATACCGGTTGCGGATCAGTAAACTCTTCAGCCGCTACCATTACAGCAACAGCGGCTCCTAGCGTAACAACTGCCCCAAGCAATTCAACAGTTTGTGTTGATGATGACCCAACTTTTACGGTTGCAGCATCTGGTTCAAGTTTAGGTTACCTATGGCAAGAAGATGACGGGACAGGTTTTACCGACTTAAGCGATGGTGGAAAATATAGCAATACATCTACTACCACATTAAATATAACAGACGCTTCGGCTGCTATGGATGGCTATAAATACAGAGTGGTAGTTTCAAGCCCTAGTTGTCCTTCAACTACATCGGCATCGGCAAATCTTACTGTAAATACTGCTCCGGCTATTACAGCACAGCCTTCAGATCAGTCGGCTTGTGATGGTGATAATATAAATTTTGCAGTTACAGCTTCAGGCGCGGGCCAAACTTTTGTTTGGCAAGAAGATGACGGAACCGGTTTTGCCAACTTATCAGATGGCGGAAAATACAGCAATACAACAAGCAGTACATTAACAATATCAGGTATAACAGCCGCTTACGATGGTTATGATTATAGGGTAGTAATATCTGGTACATGTACTCCTGCAGTAACATCAAATAGTGGTGAACTTACGGTTGTAAGTCAAGTAGCCATAAGCTCAAACCCAAGTAGCCTTGATGTTTGTGTTGATGATGATCCAACATTTAGCGTTACAGCAAGTGGCGGTACTATTACTTACAAATGGCAAGAAGATGACGGGACAGGATTTTCTGACTTGTCTGATGGTGGTATTTACAGCGGTACAGGCACATCAACATTAGCCCTTACCGATGTTACAGCTACCGAAGATGGTTATGATTATAGATGTTATGTTACCAGTACTTGTGGTAGCCCCGTAACATCAAACACCGCAACACTTGGTGTTGATGTTGCACCTATAATTACCGCAAACCCAGGTGATTTATCGAAGTGCGAAACAGAAAGTGCAACTTTTAATGTAACTGCAGCAATAGGTACTAACTTGAGCTTTCAATGGCAAGAAGATGATGGTACCGGATTTGCAGATTTAAGCAATGGTGGTGTGTACAGCAATGTTCAAACTTCATCATTGTCAATATCATCAGTTAATTCTGGTATGAACGGATATGATTACCGTTGTGTGGTTACAAATAATGGTTGCGGCAGTGCCAATAGTGGCAGCGCCACCTTAACTGTTTTAGAAGCTCCATCAATAAGCGCCCATGGCGGAAACATGACAGAGTGCGAAACTGATGATGCAGTATTTACCGTTACAGCTTCGGGCTCAAATATTACTTTTCAATGGCAAGAAAACACAGGAGCTGGTTATACCGCCTTATCAAATGGTGGCCAGTATAGTGATGTGCAAACAAATACCTTAACAGTTTCAGGAGTTTCAGCTTCTATGCATAAATACATTTACCGTTGTGTTGTTTCAGGTACATGTAATCCTTCAGCTACTAGTATAAACGACACCCTATTTGTATTAGAAGCACCAATTGTTACAACCGACCCTAGTGATGCTACTATTTGCGAGGGTACAAATACATCTTTTACAGTGGCCGCTACAGGAGATAATCTTGTTTATCAATGGCAAGAAGATGATGGAACAGGGTATGCTAATTTATCAGACGGCGGAGTATATAGCGGAACAGATGGTACCACACTATCAATTACAGGCGCTACATCTGGTATGGATGGATATAAATACAAATGCGTAGTTGACAACAGTGCTTGTACCGAAGATATTTCGGCTGAAGCAACATTAAATGTTCAAGCAACACCTACGGTTACAGCCGATCCGAGCGATGTTACTATTTGCGAAAACACAAATACTTCATTTACAATAACTGCTACAGGCAGTAACCTTGATTTTGTATGGCAAGAGGATGATGGCAGTGGATTTTCTGATCTAAGCGATGGGGGAGTTTACAGCGGAACAGATGGTGCAACATTGTCTTTAACAAATGCCGATGACAATATGAACGGTTACAAATACCGTTGCATTATCGATAATTCTGAATGTACCGAAGATATTTCGGCTGAAGCATTATTAACAGTGCAAGTGGCCCCATCAGTTACTGCAAACCCTACCGATTCAATTATTTGTGAAGGTAACGATGCCACATTTACTGTTGGCGCCAACGGATCTGCGTTGCAATTTGTATGGCAAGAGGATGATGGTAGCGGTTTCTCTGACCTAAGTGATGGTGGAGTTTACAGCAATACAGATCAAACTACTTTAACAATAACCAATGCTACTGCAGCAATGGATGGTTACGAATACCGAGCGGTTGTAGGTAATAGTCAATGCACCGATGTAATCTCAAATTCAGCAACATTTACGGTGCAAACTGCTCCAAATGTTACGGTTGATCCTTCTGATGCAACAATTTGCGAAAGTTCAAATACTACTTTTTCAGTTACGGCAACGGGCAGTAATTTAGATTACCAATGGCAAGAAGATGATGGTAGCGGATTCTCTGATCTAAGCGATGGTGGAGTTTACAGCAATACCGATCAAATTACTTTATCTATAACTGGTGCTGGCACCGGAATGGATGGATACAAATACCGATGCGTAGTTGATAATAGCACATGTACAGCAGATATTTCGGCTGATGCGACATTAACGGTTCAAACAGGTCCGTCAATTACATCAAACCCAATAGATTCGTTAATATGCGAAGGCAACAATGCAACATTTACGGTTGCAGCATCAGGCTCATCATTAGATTATCAATGGCAAGTTGACGATGGTAGTGGATTCTCTGACCTAAGTAATGGTGGAGTTTACAGCAACACTGATCAAACTACTTTAACAATTACTGGCGCTACCACTGCTATGAATGGATTTGATTACCGAGTGGTAATTGACAACAGTCAGTGTACTGGTTTAAATTCTAGCGCAGCTACATTATCAGTTCAAACCTTACCAAACGTTACTACCGATCCAAGTGATGTTACCATATGCGAAAACACCAATACTACTTTTACAGTTGCGGCAACAGGTAGCAACCTTACCTTTTTATGGCAAGAAGATGATGGTAGCGGATTCTCTGATTTAAGTAACGGTGGAATTTACAGCAATATCGATCAAGCAACAATGACAATAACTGGAGCAGGATCAGGAATGGATGGCAATAAGTACCGATGTGTTGTAGACAACAGCACATGTGCTGCCGATATTTCTGGCGAAGCAACAATTACAGTACAAGTAAACCCAAGTGTTACAACAAACCCAAGCAACGCCACAATTTGCGAGAATACAGGAGCTAAATTTACAGTAGTAGCATCAGGCTCAAGCCTTACCTTTTTATGGCAAGAGGATGATGGTAGCGGATTCGCCGATTTAAGTGATGGTGGAATTTACAGTGGAACAAGCACTAGCACGCTTTCAATAAGCTCGGCGGCATCGGGTATGGATTTATACGAATACAGAGTAGTGGTTGACAACAGTCAGTGTACCGATGTAACATCAAACGCAGCTGTATTAGATATTCAAATTACACCTGGTATTGCTAATAGCCCAGTATCAACAACTATTTGCGAAAGTGATAATGCAACATTCTCAGTAACCGGTACGGGTTCAGATTTAACTTACCAATGGCAGGTTGACAATGGCACCGGATTCTCTGATTTAAGTGACGGTGGAGTTTACAGCAATACCGATCAAGCAACAATGACAATAACCGGTGCAGGATCAGGAATGGACGGCAATGAATATAGATGCGTAGTTGATAATTCTACTTGTAGCCCAGCTACATCAAATGCGGCAACTTTATCAATTGATGCCTTACCTGCAGTAACATCAAACCCAACAGATATAACAGTTTGTATAAATGATGATCCAACATTTAGTGTTACGGCAACAGGTGCTGGTGCCGCATTGCAATGGCAAGTTGACGATGGCAGTGGTTTTGCCGATATTTCAAATGGTGGAATTTATACAGGTGCAACAACATCAACCCTGCAAATTACAGATGCTACAGCAACTGAAAACGGATACGAATACCGATGTGAAGTTACAGGAAACTGTACCCCGGCCGCATACTCTACTGCTGCTACATTAACTGTTCAAACTCCTGCATCAATTACTACAAATCCTGCTGATGTTGCGGTTTGCGATGGTGGTAATACTAGCTTTTCAGTAGTAGCATCAGGCTCATCATTAGATTATCAATGGCAAGTAAATGATGGAAGCGGTTTTGCCAATTTATCAAATGGAGGTATATATAGCGGAACAGATAATGCAACATTATCAATTACAGGAATAACTACTACTCTAGATGGATACGAGTACCGAGTTGAAGTTGATAACGCAGCTTGTACATCAACCCTATCTACGGCAGGAGAAATTACATTCTTGGCGTTACCAAATGTTACATCAGACCCAACAGCATCAACAATTTGCGAAGGTGGTAATACAGCATTTAGTATTACAGCAACAGGAGCGGGTGCAGCGTTTCAATGGCAAGTTGATGACGGTACGGGATTTGCTGATATTTCAAATGGTGGAATTTACTCAGGTGTAACTACCAATACCCTTAGCCTAACTAGCGCACCAGTTACCAACAATGGCTATGATTACCGATGCGTAGTTTCAGGTACTTGTACACCAAATGATATTTCGAATAGCGCAACATTAACTGTTGATGCCACACCTACCATATCGGTTCAACCAAGAGATACAAGCCTTTGCGAAAGCTTCAATACGTTTTTTGCGGTAACAGCATCAGGTACATCAATTCAATACAAATGGCAAATTGAAGATAATGGTGTTTTCACCGACCTTACTGCCGCCGGCCGATACAACAGTGTAGATAAAGCCACCATGGTACTTACCGATTTAATTTCTTCAATGGATAGTACTTATTACAGAGTAGTGGTTGAAGGACCAAATTGTCCAGACGCAGTTTCAGATACGGTAATGTTAGATGTAAAGGCAAACTCTACAAAACCACACCCTTTTGCAACACAATATGATTTTTGCGAAGAGAACTCATCAGATTTATATGCTCAATTTGGTATTGAAGGTGATAACTCAACTATTGAATGGTACACAGGTCCAAACGGAACAGGCACCAACTTTGCAAGTGGAGAAGGTCCAATTTCGGTTTCGCCAACCGATACAATTACTTATTATGTAAGAAGAGAAGGCGAGTGTAACACCACCGATGATACCACCATAACACTTAATGTACACCCTAAACCAACTGCCAATTTTAAAGCCTTTGAAACATGCGAAGGTTTGGCAACATTAGTTTACGATTCATCAACAGTGGCACAAGACTCAATTGTTAAGTTTGAGTGGGACCTAGGCGATGCCGGTACATCAAGTCTTAAAAATGTATCTCATGTGTATTCAAGCACGGGTACTTATGATATTAACTTGGTAGTTACTACAAAAAGTGGTTGTACCGATACCATTACAAAATCTACAGTAATATACGAGCAACCAGAGGCTGACTTTAGTGTTAGCAGCGTTTGTTTAAATGAAACTACCAGTTTTACAAACAGCTCGAGCATTACAGGTACAGCAACACTAAGCTACGATTGGAACATGGGCGACGGAGCAGGTACTTCAATTGCCACAAATCCTGATTATACATATAATGCAACTGGTGGGTACACAATTCAACTTAAAGTAACGTCATCAGATGGGTGTATTGATTCAGTAAGCAGATCAACCAATATTTTTATGTTGCCTGATGCCGACTTTGACTTTACAAACGCTTGTTTAGGAGATGATGTAAACTTTACCAATAAATCAAAAATTGGAACAGGAACGCTTACCTACGAGTGGGATTTTGATGATGGCAATTCTGCCAATACAATTTCGGCCACAAATAGCTACTCAGCGGCAGGGGTTTATGATGTTGAGTTAATTGCTACTAGTAACCAAGGATGTAAGGATACTGTAATAAATGAAGTTGAAACTTATGCCCTACCTACGGCGAGCTACACATTTACAAGCGCATGTCAAAACGATCAAGTAACGTTTACCGATAATAGTACTAACCCTACATCATCAAAACTTACCTACGAGTGGGATTTTGACAACGGAGCCAGTAGTACAAGTAAAAACCCACAAGTAAGCTATACCACAGCCGGAAGCTATGATGTAACATTATTAGTAACATCGGCCGAGGGTTGTGAAGATGATACCACCACAGCAGTTGATGTTTACGGAATACCTTCAGTTAGTTTTACAACCAACAAGGTATGCGATGGTTTTGCAACAACATTTACAAACGGATCAAAAAGTACAGATGCTAGCTCGCTCTCATTTATATGGCGATTTGGCGATGGCGACACAAGTCAAAGAGTTGCACCATCACATTCATACGCATCGGCCGGAACTTTTGTAGCAACCTTAATTGCAGTTTCAGCAAATGGATGTACCGATTCAACAACGGCACCCGTAACAATTTGGCCAAAACCTGATGCCAATTATAGAGTAAGTAATGTTTGTGAGTCTGATTCTGCTGAATTCTTTAACCTTAGCACAATTTCAACAGGAAACTTTACAAGCCTTTGGAATTTTGGCGATGCATCTACATCAACCAAAACTAGCCCTAAGCACAAGTACTTAACAGATAATACGTATAGTACCAAATTGATTGTAACAAGTGGCAATGGTTGTCAAGATTCGGTTTCGCAGAATTTAGAAATTTACCCAATGCCTGGCGCAGATTTCACCTTTACTAATCAATGTGATGGTGATGAAGTTGACTTTACCAACCAAACTGCTGTAACTACAGGTACACAATATGTTTGGGCCTTTGGCGATGGATTTGGATCAACTACTCAAAACCCAATGCATACCTATGCATCATCAGGTACTTACAATGCAAGCCTTACCGCCACTACGGCAAACGGTTGCATTGAAACCACCTTACCTAAAACGGTAACCATTTTCCCAAGAGTTAATCTTAACTTTAATGTAGCCAATGTATGCGACGGCGATTCAGTTTCTTTTGTAAACACATCGTTCCTTAGCGCTGGTACCGCACAATATGCTTGGAATTTTGGTGATGGCAACGGCGTAATTGGACAAAATAATGCCAAGCATTTATATGATACGTTTGGGGTATATGGTGTTACACTTTATGGCCGTACCGATAATAACTGTATAGATTCAATTAAGCAACAAGTAAATGTATACGCACAGCCAATAGCCAAATACACGGTTGCTAGTGATTGTGAAGGCAACTTTACCGATTTTCAAAATACCACTGTATTGGCCGATGGTGTTGGTGTAACCTACATATGGGATTTCAATAATGGCTTTAGTTCAACTTTGGCATCTCCTAAACATCAATACCAAACATTTGGAACCTACAATACCGAGTTAGTTGCAGTAACCAATGATGGTTGTATTGACACTGCTAAAAGAACACATAATGTTTGGCCAAATCCTGATGCAGCCTTTAAAACATTTGGTAGTACTACTAATGAGGTTTCAGAGCTTTGTATTTACGAAACAGCCAACTTTACCGATATATCAACTATTGATGCAGGTAAGGTAATAAATTGGGTTTGGAACTTTGGAGATGCAACATCGCAAAGTGGCCTAAAAACTGTGCAGAAAAACTACATACTACCAGGTGTATATGAAGTTGAATTAGTAGCTGAATCAGATAGCGGTTGTACCGATGCTGTGATTCAAAAATTTGAAGTATTACCTAAACCAGATGTTGCCTTTACTTTTAAAGATACCTGCGAAGGTTTTGGTGTACAATTCAATAATCAAAGTACAGTAAGCAAAGGTCAAATGAGTTTTACTTGGGACTTTGGCGATAACGAGAAATCTACACTAAGAGAACCAATTCATGCTTACGCAACTGCGGGCACTTACCCAGTAACACTTATTGGTATTAGTACTGATGGTTGTTTAGATACAGCTGGCCCTGCTGATATTGTAATTCACGAAATTCCGGATGCTACTATTACAAGCAACATAGGGGGATTTGAGTTTTGCGAAGGTGATTCAGCAATATTGAGTGTACCTGAAGTAACAGGGTATACCTATGTGTGGAGCAACGGAGATTCTGGCCCATCAACCACAGTAAAAGTAGGTGGTGTGTACGAGGTAACTATTACGAGCGCATTTGGATGTACAAACTCAAGCCAGCAATTAGTAACTGTTTGGGTAAGGCCAACCGCCAATGCCGGCGAAGATGTGACTATTAGTAAAGGTTACAGTACCGAGCTTGTAGGAGATGGTGGATTATTCTTTTATTGGAGCCCTGGCCAAACGCTTGACGATTCACTAAAACAAAACCCAATTGCTACACCATTAATTGATGAAACCTACCAATTGGTAGTTGAAGATGGCAACGGTTGTTTAGATACTGCATCAGTTAACGTAACTGTTGAAGAAGACTACTTACTAGAGCCTTCAGATATATTTACACCAAACGGAGATGGAGTAAACGAATTCTGGGTAATTAAAAACATTACTACTTATCCAGATTGTGAGCTAATTATAACCAACAGGTGGCAACAAATAATTTACAGCACCAGCCAATATGCAAACGACTGGGACGGTACATTTAACGGAGCACAGCTACCAACAGGAGCATACAATTACCTTATTAAGTGTGGTAATGGTAGAATTTATACAGGAACAGTTAATATTTTAAGATAATGGCTCATAGCTTAAGAAATAATAAAATGAAGAAGTTAATCATCATAGTAATAGCGGCCATCTCATTTACAGCATTAAAAGCACAGCAAATACCGCTTTATACGCAGTATTACAACAATGAGTTTTTATATAATCCATCTCAAACCCTTACCGACGATTATTCATCGTTGAGTTTATTTTACCGTAAGCAATGGATTTTGAGTGAGAGCCCATTAGTAACGCAAGGGGTAGTTTTTCAAACCCCGCTCAAAACTGAAAAAGTAGGTTTAGGGGTAAATCTTATTAATGATAAGTTCGGTATTTTTAATCGTACCGGTGCGTCAATGGCCTACTCTTATCAGGTTGACCTAAACGCCGATCATAAACTACTATTAGGCCTTAGTGCTGGTTTTATGAACACCAATTACGATTGGAATCAAGATGTTTCAATTTTATCAGATCCGCGTTTTCAAGAGGCTATAACAGATAGAGTAACATCTTTTGACGCAACATTTGGTTTTACTTACAAGTGGAAAGAACTTGAAGTAGGTGTGGCTATACCACATTTATTGGCCGATGATCTTGATTTTACTGTTGAAAGCTCAGACTTGCTTTACTTTAATTATCGTCATTATGTAGCATCGGCCGCATATCAGTTTAGATTTGGTGATGATAAGTACGGTTTACGTCCTTTGGCACTAGTGAGGTATCAACCAGCTGTAAATCCTTTGTTTGATATAAACGCTGTATTTGATTACAATCAGAAAGTATGGGCTGCTGTAGGCTACAGATACGAAGGTGCCATGACATTTGGCGCCGGTGTAAAATTGCATGATAGGTTTAATATAGGTTACTCTTATGATATGAACCTAAACAGCGATTTAACTCAGTATTTTGGAGCCACACATGAAATCAATTTGTCGGTAAACTTTGGTGCATCGTCAAGCTTTGGTGGCGGAACTAAAGATAAGAAGAGACCAGATTGTTTGGAGTTTGAAAATGAAGATGGCATTATGACTGAAATATGTCTTGAAGATCTTCAGAAAGAAATTTCAGATTTGAAAAAAGCCAATGCTGATCAAGATTCAACCATTGAAGATCATGAAGAAAGAATTAAGCGGCTTGAGAATAAGGTGAGAAAAGACTCACTTGAAGAGATTATGAAAGGCATTTTAAATGATATGAAAGTTGGTAGTGGCTATATGGACATTAAAGGAGATAACCTTGAAATGACAGGAACGCCAAACCCTATTTTAAACCCTAATGATAAAGACGGTAATGTTTGGGGGTATCATGAAGATGGGACACCAATTAAGCCATTTGAAAAAATTAAAAGTGGTGAATCTGTTTATACTGATCCTAACGCTGAGAATATAGTTGCCGATCCAAAAGCCGGAGTTACACTTTATGACGAAAATGGAAATGAGATTAAAGACCTTAGCAACTACACCGGTAGGGTTAAGGATGTAGATGGTAATTATGTTAAAGGCCCTGATGGCAAGTACCTTTATTACAACAACGAAGGGTACAACGATAATTATAACAATGGTGGCGGCGGTAATAATGGCGGCGGTACTTATAATGGTGGTGGTAACAAAGGCCGCAATAACAACGGAGGTGGTGATGCCACTGGTGGTAACAATAATGGCGGCAGTAATAACAATGGTAACTCAGGCCGTGGTAATGGAAACAACAATTCAGGTAGATCACCAGTTAAAACTTACTCGCCAACCGAACTAATGGATGATGGTATTAGATATACCGCACCCGGAAATTACGTTGTAGTAGGATCATACCGTAGTAAAGAGTACGCCATTGCAATGAGAGAAACCTTGCAAGACAAAGGTTACAGTGCGGGTATTGTTTACAATCACTTTAGAAAATGGTTTTATGTTTATACACATGAGAGCAACGATTTTGATAAAACCCTTCAACTTTTAAGACAAGAGCAAACTGGCGATTATAGCGACGCCTGGGTGCATGTTATAATAGAATAATCCTGTGTTATTATTTAAGAAAGCCTCTACCTTTTCTGGGTAGGGGCTTTTCTTTTTTACAATTTAAATTTATTGCAATTGCTAATCCTAATTTTGCGCTATGCTTGATCAACCTTTTGAAGAAGCCGAAGAAAAAGAGATGTCGTTTCTCGATCATCTTGAAATACTACGATGGCATTTAATTAGAAGTATATCGGCTATTGCAATTGGTGCTATTGCAGCCTTTGCAGGCAGAAAATGGGTAGTAGCCGTAATTGAAGGCCCCACAAAACTTGATTTTTGGACTTACCGTAAGCTTTGTGATTTATCTCAATACTTTGGTAACGATGCCTTTTGTATCGATTCATTGCATTTTCAATTGATCAATCGTAAAATAATGGGGCAGTTTACCCAGCATCTATTGGTTTCGGTAATTGTAGGCTTTGTGTTGGCGTTTCCGTATTTGCTTTTTGAAGGCTGGCGATTTTTAAAACCCGCATTAAGGCAAAAGGAGCGTAGCTATTTACGCGGCGTTATTTTTTCAGGATCTATTTTGTTTTTTATGGGTGTATTTACAGGCTATTTTATGTTGGCGCCTATTTCAATACAGTTTTTGGTTAACTACACCTTTATGGATCAATTGGCCAATACAATTGATATCTCAAGCTACATATCGTTATTGGCTATGGTAACCTTAGCCGCTGCTGCAATATTTGAGTTGCCCATAGTTGTATATTTTTTAGCTAAAATCGGACTCGTAACGCCTGGCTTAATGAGAAACTATCGTAGGCACGCCCTTTTGGTAATTCTTATTTTATCGGCCATTATTACCCCGCCCGATATTACAAGTCAAATCTTACTTAGTATACCATTTTTTATTCTTTACGAAACTTCAATATTAATTGCGGCGGCAGTTGTAAAACGCGAAAAAGAAGCCGAAAAGCGCGAAAGATAATTGTGTTTAAAGCAAAGGTTTTGTTCTGCGTATTTTTGCCCAAAGCATTGAGTAAAACATGAGAATAGCAATTGGTAGCGATCATGCAGGTTTTGAGTTAAAAGAGCACTTAAAAACATTTTTAGCTGATCATGATATTGAAGATAAAGGACCTTTTTCTGCTGATTCGGTTGATTATCCTGAATTTGCACATGAAGTGGCTAATGTGGCTGCAACCGAGCAAGTAAACTGTGGTATTTTAATTTGTGGATCAGCCAATGGAGTGGCTATGAGTGCTAATAAGCATCAAAATGTAAGAGCTGCCATATGCTGGTTGCCCGAAATTGCATCATTAGCTAAGCAACACAATAATGCCAATATAATTTGCCTACCCGCTAGGTTTATTTCAAATACCGAAGCCGAGGCAATTGTAAAGGCCTATTTATCTGCTGAATTTGAAGGAGGCAGACACCAACGCCGAATTGATAAAATACCTTGCGTTTAATTGTCGTTAAATGCTTTAAATATCCATGATCTTGGCGAAAAGGCGCTAGCCGCTAGGCGAAAAACAATTCATAATCTTGATCATGTTTTAATTGAGTTCGAAACAGCCTTTTTACAAGGTCGTGGCAAGCTGCATTGGGCGGCTGACGATAATGATGTTTTTCAAATAGTAAACAAAGTTTTGCAAACTGCAAACCGAACTGAATACTATATTGAAAATGATCCGATAATTACCGAACTTGATTTAAAAAGCAGGCTAAAATCTAAAGCCAATTTAAAAAATAGCAGCGAGCTAACTCAATCGCTAGCATACATATGCGGTTGTGCATTTATTTGTGCCGAATCGCCTACGGCCTACTTTAATAAAAAAGGAGTATCAAATATATTTTTAGATCAAAATACCTTACCGGTATTAATAGTTTCAATAGATCAATTGCTATTATCATTAATTGATTTGCATGCTCTGGCCCCTTTATTGTGTCAAACATCAAATGATGCATTTGAGCTAATATCATTGCTTAAACAACCAAAACTTAATGTAGTAATAGTTGATAATGGCAGATCAAAACTTTTAGCCAAAACACCACAAAACAAGCTTTTAGAACTTAGCCATCCTAAATACTTTTTAAAAAACAATTCTGATGCAAGGTTAATAGAATCGATATATTATGGGCATTTGGCAAAAAATGACCCGCTCAGTTTGGTTAACAACTTTTGTTTAGATGGTTACACCAAAAACTCACTCTTATTAAATATCGATATCACTGAGATTGTAATAGCAGGTAGAGCTATTAAGGCAGAAAAAAACAAGAGTGAAAACGATTTAATTTGGCGTTCGTGGAAAAGTGCAATGCTTAGCCGTAAGGTGTTACGTCGTAGCCGATTGGGCCCTATTTCGTTAATGAAATCGTTTTATAAAAGAGGGTTCGGAAGTTTAAGAAGTTTTCCTAAAACCGAAAAAGGTAGTTTTAGTGAGCAATGGGTAAAGCAAAGGCCAAATGTTGTGCATTCAAAAAAGCTTACCGATATACCAAAGGGGCAATTATTGGTGCGCAAACCAGCAACCGATGGGCTTAATAATTAGGTTTTAAAAGGGTAAATAGTCTTTATCAAGATAGTTTTGTACGTAATCTTTGACTCCTTGCGCTAAGCTTGTAAAAGGCTTGTCATAGCCAATGTTTTTTAGCTTTTGCATATTGGCCTCAGTAAAATATTGGTATTTGTCCCTAATGTCTTCAGGTGTATCAATAAATTCAATTTTTGACTCAAGATTAAGGGATTTAAATACACCAGTAGCTAAATCTAAAAAGGTTTGTGCCTTACCAGTACCTAAGTTGTAAAGTCCGTTGTTTTGTGGTTTTCGATTTTCTAAAAGCCAAATAATTACATCAACCACATCTTTTACATAAATAAAGTCTCTTTTTTGTTCCCCGTTTTTATAGTCTGCATTATGAGACTTAAACAGGCTCATGCTGCCTTTAATTTTTATTTGATTATAAGTATGGTAAACCACTGATGCCATTCTGCCTTTATGATACTCATTAGGCCCGTAAACATTAAAAAACTTAAGGCCAATCCAGTAGTATGGCTTTTTATCCTGTGCCAAAGCCCATTTGTCAAAGTCGTTTTTACTTTCGCCATAAGGGTTAAGGGGCTGCAATTGATTTAATATTTCGTGAGTATCGTTATACCCCAATTCGCCGCCACCGTATGTAGCAGCCGATGATGCATAAATTATCGGAAAACCATATTCTACACACTTTTGCCAAAGCGATTTGGTATAATTAAGGTTTAAGTGATCAAAAATTTGGGTATCGAACTCGGTGGTATCGGTTCTTGCGCCAATGTGAACAATAAACTCAATCTCAATGTAATGGCTATCAATCCATTCAATAAACTCTTCGCGGTCAATTTTGTTGATATTTTCAAAACCTATAAGATTGTTGGCCTTAGCAGTTTTGCTAAAATCATCAACCAATAATAAATCTTTGTATCCTTTATTGTAAAGAGAATGAGCTACACAACTACCAATAAATCCTGCTGCACCGGTTACCACAATCATGCTGCAAAATTACAAAGCCATATGCAGCAATTAATGGTATTAAGAAGTAAGCTGTTAATTTGCAAACCCATTACCTCCTATAGTATTATGCGTACTTTATTACTTGTGTTTACTTTTGGCTTACTACCGTTTATTGGCCTTGGGCAGTTTGCGCTAAATGGTTCGGCTACAAAAGTGTCTGATTCAATTTACCAACTTACACCAGCTCAAACCGGTACGGTGGGTAGTATTTGGGATTCAACTAGGCTCGATGTATCAAAGAGTTTTGATATTAGTTTTAATTTAAGATTTGGATGCAACAATGGCGGAGCCGATGGAATTGCCTTTGTATTACAGCGTGATATTGATGGGTTAAGTGCTTTGGCTAAAAATGTAAACCGCATGGGGTATCAAACGGCTATTGGCAACTCTGTGGCATTTGAGTTTGATACCGAAAATGATGGAACAAATGATATTGGCCCTGACCACGTGGCAATTCATAAAAATGGAGCTCAAAATTCGGTGTTGGCAGGGCCAGAGAGTATGTACCTAGATGCCCGAAATGTTGAAGATTGCGGACTGCACCGAGTTAGAATTACCTACAACAGTGCCAATAATGCTGTAGTTGTATATGTAGATTGTCAGCAGCGTATAAGCACTAAAATAGACTTAAAAAACGATATTTTTAACGGTGCTAACAATGTTTGGATGGGCTTTACGGCATCAAACGGAAGCACTAATACCCCTCATTTGGTTCAATGGATTGGCAATACAAGGCCATTAACCTTTGGTTTAGATGTAGCAGCGGTTTGTCCCGATTCAATTCAATTAAAGTCGGCTGATCTTAACCGCAATGAGTTTACAAATCCAAAATGGGAGATTGTTTATAAGGGCAATACAATAAGCACAATTAATAAATATAAATCAGTTTATAAAGCCCCGCAATTAGGGAATTATGAAATTAAGCTTAGTGTGCTAAGGGTTTGCGATAGTGTAAATCTTAACCGTCAAACTACAGTAAAAGCTATTGACGAAACCGATGTTTCTCTAAGCTATGAGATAGATACGTTTTGTGATAATTTTAAATTAAGGGTTAATACCAGTTGTTTAACCTGCAACGATTTACAATGGGATTTCGGTTCGCAGGCGGCTGCTTGGGGATTTCCTAATCAAATATTGAATTTTACCCGCAGCACGCATACCAATGCAACATTTATTGCCGAATCTCGAAACGGTAGTTGTTTTGCCAAAGATTCGCTACAGTTTGATTTAAAAGTATTAAATAAATATGCCCCATCAATTGCTTTTAATAATGATACAATATGCGGTGGCGATAGGCTACTAATTTCAGTTGATCCTAGTATAGGCGATTCTGTAGGTTTTGAATTTACACCAGGTTTTGGGTTAAACCCTGTGGGCAAAGCGGGGCTAGATACTATAAGTTTGGCACCAACGGGTTTTGGTACTTTAGGGGTATACAGATCGGTGCATTATCCAAAATACTCATGTATTTTTAACGATACGCATTTTGTACAAGTAGATACTTTTCCTGTAGCAGATTTTTTAGTTTTAGATTCAAGCAAAAACTGCAATAAGGTAGTTTACAATTTCCAAAACAAATCGCTTTATGCTTCAAATTATAAGTGGCTTACAACTTACGATACGGTTAGGGTTCAAGATTTGAGCACATTGGTAACATTTCCGAGGCAGTTTAGTGTAAGGCTAGTTACTGTAAATGGTGCTTGTAGAGACACAGCCCTATGGAAAACCTTGCCCGACTTATATTATGCCCCCGTAAGTAGTTTAAGTTCAGATTCAACTGAAGGTTGCTCGCCTTTTGAAACAACATTTAATTGGAAATCTGAACCACTTGATTCATATTTTATTGATTTCGGAAACGGTGTAGATTCATTTGGAACAAAGCGAAATGAAACCATTAAAATGGACTATACATCAGGATTTTATGATGTAAAATGGATTACTTATTCGGGTAATGGAAATTGCATAGACACTACCATTTTAAGCGAATATATTATAGTGAGAGATTCGGTTGAAGCCGGGCTCGGTATTGCCGATTTTGGTGGTTGTCCACCTTTTAGGTTAGATATTAGCGATAGTAGCTTTTTTGGTGATGCAGATATCCAAAATAAGTATGTGTCGGTTTCAACCAGCGATAATTTGAATTTTAGGCAGGTTTATTTTTTAAATGATGAAGATACAACTCTTGAAAACGAAGGTATTTACAATGTGGTATATTACGTAAGCAATGGCTATTGTACCGATACCGTTTTTGAGCAAGTTGAAGTAAAAGGACTTACCAAAAAAGATACCGTTGAGCTTTACGGTGTAACTATAGATGACAACCTGAATGCCAATTATAGCTGGAAACCAGAAGCGGTGGCATCTTATTACGATGTATCAAGGGTAGATGATGCGGGTTCTGAAAGAATATTTGCTCAAATTATAGATACCGCTCTTATTGATCATTCTATTAATGCAACACGTACCGAATATAAATATACCGTTACCGCAGTAGACGATTGTGGATCGCGCAGTGCGGAATCTCAAATTTCAACTACCATACTGCTTACCGGCGAAGTAAATGAAGAACAAATAGCGCAGCTTAGCTGGACCGAATATGAGTATTATCCGGGCGGTGTAAGAAACTACGTAATTGAACCCATAAATGGCACCAAGGTAAATACCAATGGTACCCAGTTTTTCGATGATGAATTTTTTGATTTAAGTAAACCCGATACAGGCAGGTGCTACAGAGTTTATGCTTATGAAAACGGCGGCGATAGTTTTATAAGTGCTAGTAATATTTTATGCCTTTCGCCACAAACTCAAGTTTATTTTCCTTCGGCTTTTTCGCCAAATAATGATGGCGATAACGATACCTTTAAATGGAAAGGAGTAGGGGTGAGATCTACCAATTTGCGTATTTACAATAGGTGGGGGCAAAGGGTTTTTGATGGCGAAAACGAATGGGATGGTACTTTTAACAACACCATTTGCCAAGATGGCCTTTATTACTATGTGGCTACAATGGTAGGCTCAAACAACGACACCTATTTTTATAAAGGAGAGATTTATTTAAGACAATAAAAAGATGAAAAACCTACTTTTACTCAGCAACTCAACTTTAAAAGGCGATCCATATTTTCAATGGCCGCTACCTTATGTACAGGCTTTTTGCGAAAGATTAAATATTAAAAAGGTAGCATTTGTGCCTTTTGCTGCGGTTACTTTTAGTTTTGATGAATACACCAGCATTTTACAAAAAGCCACAAAATCTATTGGGCTCGAAATTATAGGTGTTCATAATAATGTCAATGCTTTAGCTGAAGCCGATGCAGTTGCAGTTGGCGGTGGCAACACCTTTGCGCTTTTAAAAAGAACCTATGAAGCCGGATTGGTACAAAAAATTAGAGATAAAGTAAATAATGGTGTGCCATACATGGGTTGGAGTGCGGGTTCTAATATGGCCTGCCCCTACGTTTTTACAACAAACGATATGCCTATAGTTGAGCCGCCAAGTTTTAATGCACTTAATCTTATTCCCTTTCAAATTAATCCGCATTATACCAATATGGTATTAAAAGGCCATGGTGGCGAAAGTCGTGATACTAGAATTAATGAGTTTACTGCAATAAATAACCTTAATGTGGCCGCCATACCTGAAGGCAGTTTAATTGAAGTAGCAGGTAGCAAAATTGCCTATAAAGGTGCGGGGCAATTAAAACACTTTAAGCAGGGGCAGCAGCCAAAACTTTATACTCAAACTGACGACATATCATTCTTATTAAAATGAAGAAACACATTCCGAACATAATTACCCTTGGCAATTTGGCTTGTGGTTGCGTAGGATTGGCCTTTGCCCACGTAGGCAATATTTGGGGTGCAGCCTTAATGGTTATTTTGGCAGCAGTATTCGATTTTTTTGATGGTTTCGCTGCTCGTCTGCTGCACGTAAAATCTGAAATAGGCGCACAGCTAGATTCACTTTCAGACTTGGTAAGTTTTGGCGTATTGCCAGCTTTTATTGCCCATGAGCTTTTTGTTTTAGGGTCAATGCATCAAGAGTGGTCAAGGCTTTACTTTTTAAATGGAGCCAACTCCTGGTCTCTTTTAGTATTTGTATTTGCCCTAGCGGGTGCCTACAGATTGGCAAGGTTTAATGTTACTCAGTCAGATTCTGATGAATTTAGGGGTTTGCCCATACCTGCGGCAGGTTTGTACCTAAGCAGTTTTGCATTAATTTATCGTTTTGGTTTGCATAGTACGCCGTTTTCGCCAGAGTTAATTGAAACCTACGCCACCAGCAATATTGGTTTACTGGTTACGGCAGCAGCATTGGGTTTGCTAATGGTTTCTAAAGTAAAACTACTTACCCTAAAAGTAAGCAGCTTTGGCTTAAAAGGCAACGAGTTTAGGATAGTACTTATTTTAGGTAGCATACTACTGCTTATATTTTTTGGTGTGTTAGCCATTCAACTCATTGTACTTTTGTATTTACTATTATCATTAATTCAAAACGCAACAGTAAAATGAAGTTTCAGGTAGCGGTAGATATTATGCCCCTTGACGAATTGCTAGATCCCCAAGGCAAAGTAGTAAACAGAGGTTTACACAACTTAGGTTTAAATGGTATTGACAATGTAAGAATTGGTAAACATATGAATTTTAGCATTGAAAGCAATAGCCGCGATGAGGCCGAAAAACAAGTGGAGGATGCATGTAAAAAGCTTTTGGCTAATCTAATTATGGAAAAATATTCTTTTGAATTAACCGAGATTGGATAGTGCGTTTTGCCTTTGTTGCATTATTAATAATATTACTTACTTCAAATATTTGGGCGCAAAACCTTGATTATGCCAAAAGCGTAGTAAAGGTTTTGTGTGCCGAAGATTACCACGGGCGTGGATATGTAAATGATGGGAGCAAAAAATCGGCAAATTTTATTCATAGTGAATTTAAAAAGGCGGGTTTAAAAGGGGTTCAGTTTCAAAAATTCACGCATTCGGTAAATACTTTTCCGGGCAAGCTTTCGGTAGCTATTGATGGCAACGAGCTAAAACCTGGCAAAGATTATCAAGTAGAACCATCATCAAAAGGCTGTAGCGATTTAGCCCTAAACTTGGTTTACCTGCAAGCTAAGCATTTAAAAAGCTATCGTAAATTCAAGCGGTTTGTTAAAAAGCATAATTGGAGCCAAAGTGCATTGGTTTACAGCAATAGCATAATTGTAAATATTAATGATGACAATGTTGGCAGGGCCTTTGCCAACAATGAGTTTGGTGCGGCGGCTTATATAAACATTGTTGAAGCCGAAAAACTTACTTGGAGTGTTAGAGATAGGGTGAAAAATAGAATTTGGATTGAAATTTTAGAAGGCTCGTTTCCTAAAAATGCACGAGCAATTAGCCTTAATATTGAGCAAGAATTTATTTCAGAGTTCAACAATCAAAATGTATTGGGTTTTCTTTCAGGTAAAAGCTCAGATTCTACCATAGTATTTACTGCACATTACGATCATTTGGGCAGAATGGGCACCGAGGCCTGTTTTTACGGAACAAATGACAATGCAGGCGGCACAGCCATGTTGCTCGATTTGGCCAATTTTTATGCTAAAAATGACTCACTCCGTAAATACAATATGCTTTTTATTGCCTTTGCGGGCGAAGAAGCCGGTTTGGTGGGGTCTAAATATTACGTCGAGAATCCGGTATATCCGCTTGAGCAAATTAGCTTGCTTATAAACCTTGATTTGGTTACCAATGGCCAAGATGGAATGACCGTGGTAAATGGCAGAGTGTTTAAAGGAGTAATGAAAATGCTCAAAAAAATAAATGGAGAAAAAGAATACATGACTGTTATAAAAGGCAGGGGCAAAGCAGCCAATAGCGATCATTATCATTTCTCAGAAAATGGTGTGCGTTCAATATTCATTTACCTTTTGGGCGATTATCCTTATTACCACGATATTAATGATACGCCCGATAAACCCAGCTGGGCAGGCTACAATAACTTTTTTCATTTAATTGTAGATCTCTGCAACACTATAGCAGAGTAGGCCATCAAATTAACCTAAGGGGAGTAAGTTATTAAGTAACCCTATAATTTATTCACTTTCGATTAAAAAGTGAGCACCGCTTTTTAACCAGTAGGTTTGAGTTACTGCTTTCATTTTCTGATTCAAACAACTAAGTAACTTAGTTCATTTTATAAAGGCGCTCATTGTTCTACTTTTGAGCGCTCAAAAGTTTTACAGGTTATTATGGCCAAGATTATAAGAAAAAAGGATGCCCTGAACTACCATTCTGATGGAAGACCAGGTAAAATAGAAGTAGTATCAACTAAACCTACAAATACACAGCGAGATTTGGCGTTGGCCTACTCGCCCGGTGTGGCCGAACCTTGTAAAGATATTGCCGAAAATGTAGATGAAGTTTATAAATACACCGCCAAGGGAAATTTGGTAGGTGTAATATCAAATGGTACCGCAGTTTTAGGTTTGGGCGATATTGGTCCTGAGGCATCAAAACCAGTAATGGAAGGTAAAGGAGTGTTATTTAAAACCTTTGCCGATATTGATGTTTTTGACCTTGAACTGAATACAAAAAACATTGAGGAGTTTATAAGCGTAGTAAAAGCGCTTGAACCCACTTTTGGTGGAATAAATCTTGAAGATATTGCCGCCCCAGATTGTTTCGAAATTGAAACACGGCTTAAAAAGGAGCTTAATATTCCTGTAATGCATGATGATCAGCACGGTACCGCAATAATTTCGGCGGCTGCTTTGCTCAATGCGCTTGAGGTTTCGGGTAAAAATATCTCTGAAATTAAAATGGTAGTAAACGGCGCTGGTGCAAGTGCAGTATCATGTACAAGGCTAATAATATCGTTAGGTGTAAACCCCCAAAATGTGTTAATGCTCGATAGCAAAGGGGTAATACATAGCGAGCGCCAAGGGCTTACAGGTATGAAAAAAGAGTTTGCCCGTAAAACAGATAAGCGTAGCCTTGAAGATGCCATGGCCGGAGCCGACTTTTTTTTAGGTTTATCTCGAGGTAATATTTTAAGTCCTGAAGCACTAAAACTAATGGCACCAAACCCAATTGTGTTTGCATTGGCCAACCCCGACCCTGAAATTAAATACGAACTTGCCCTAAGTACCCGAGATGATATTATGATGGCAACCGGAAGATCTGATCATCCTAACCAGGTAAACAATGTATTGGGTTTTCCTTTTATTTTTAGAGGCGCTCTTGATGTAAGATCTACGTCTATTAACGAAGAAATGAAAAGAGCTGCCGTAAAGGCCATTGCCGAACTAGCTAAAAAACCGGTTCCTGAAATTGTAAAACTCGCTTACAATATGCCAGGCTTATCGTTTGGTGCTGAGTATCTTATTCCTAAACCGCTCGATCCAAGGTTGATTTCAACAGTGGCACCAGCAGTTGCCAAGGCAGCGGTAGATTCAGGCGTTGCACGAAACCCAATATTTAATTGGGATCAATATGCAATTGATTTACAAACCCGCATGGGCAATGAAAATCAATTAATGCGAATTGTTTTTAATAGAGCTCGAAAAGATCCAAAAAGAATTGTTTTTCCTGAAGGTGATGTGCTAGAGATACTAATGGCCGCACAAACCATGCACGACGATGGCTTTGCAATACCAGTACTTTTAGGCAGGCGCGCTAAAATAGAAAAGCTTATAAAAGAAAATAATTTTGAACTTGAAGGAGTTGAGATAATTGACCCTATTGAAAATGAGCCGCTTAGGGCAAAATATGGAGAGTTGCTATTTAATAAAAAGCAGCGCAAAGGTTATACACTAAGTGAAGCCATAAGAACCATGAAAACCAGAAACTATTTTGCTTTTGGAATGGTTGAAAATGGCGATGCCGACGCGGTTGTAACTGGCCATACAAGAAAATATGCCGATGTAATAAGGCCTGCGCTACAAATAATTGGCCCTGAGCCAAATTGTAAACGTGTAGCGGGTATGTATATATTACTTACCAAAAAAGGTATTATGTTTTTTGGTGATCCTACGGTAAATTCAAACCCTGATGTTGATACCATTGTACACATTACCGAGTTAATTGCCCGTGCGGCCAAAAATTTTGATATGGAACCAAGGGTAGCACTTTTATCCTATTCAAACTTTGGATCTGCCAATACAAAGAGCGCTCGTAAAATGGCCAAAGCAGCTCAAATATTAAGCGAAAAACACCCTGATTTAATTGTTGATGGAGAAATGCAAGCCAACTTTGCATTAAATAAAGATTTACTCAAGTCGCATTTTCCATTCTCTAAATTGGTAGATAAAAAGGTAAACGTACTTATTTTCCCAAGTTTATCGTCGGGTAATATTTCTTATAAACTATTGCAAGAGCTAGGCAATGTTGAAGCCATTGGCCCATTGCTATTAGGTATGAATAAAAGCGTTCATATACTTCAAATGGGTTGTTCCGTTAGAGAAATTGTTAATGTTGCAGCGGTTGCAGCAATGGATGCCCAAATTATTCAATCAAAAACCAATATTGATCCATGTACGGATATTTAAAAGGAGATTTAGCAGAGTGTAGCCCAACCAATGCCTTGCTTGATGTAAACGGAGTTGGATACGATTTAAGCATTTCGCTTTACACCTTTGAAAAAATCAGCAATAAAAAGCAAATTGTACTGTTTACCTACCTATGGGTAAAAGATGATGCCTTATCATTATTCGGTTTTTTTGATAAAGAAGAGAAAGCCATTTTTGAAATGATGATTACCGTATCAGGTATTGGCCCCAATACCGCACGCACGGTTTTATCAACTTTATCACCATCAGAAGTAGTAAGTGCAATAAGTTCGGGCAATGTGCCGTTACTCAAATCTGTAAAAGGAATTGGCGCTAAAACCGCTCAGCGAATGGTACTTGAATTACAAGATAAATTAATGAAAAACGGCTCTGGCGGGCAGCTTGACGTAATGCAAGCGCATGATGCCAGCCGCGAAGAAGCAATTGCCGCACTAGTAATGCTAGGATTTGCTCGTAATGCTGCCGAAAAAGCACTGGCAAGAGTAATTAAAAACAATTCAGACGATGATCTTAGCGTTGAACAACTTATAAAACTTACACTAAAGGCTATATAGAACAGACTGCTACTCGTGAAAAAGTCCCCATTTTTATCAAAAGCAATTATTCTGCTTTCGGCTGCCGCTGCATTTGGTCAGGTTTCGCAGCTAATTGATGTAATACAGCAATCAGATTCTTATGCTGCTTATGATCCTACTTTTGTAGATAGTTTTAGCGGCCCCGATACCCCCAAGCTAAAGTTTCCTATTGATACTACCAAAAAGCCAGGCGATGGTAAAAGCCACTCTTTAGATCTTAAGGATCCATCAAATATTAAAAAGAAAACGGTTTACGATACGGCGTCAGGCAAGTTTATAACCACACGTAGTATTGGCGATAGCACCGATTTAGGGTCAAAAGAGTATTATAATCTTGATGAGTACCTAGATAAGAGTAACGATGATTATTTAAAAGATTATTTTAAGAGCCGAGCAAAGGCCAGCAATTTTACCAGCAACTCAAATGCCGATTTAAAATTTAAAATAAACGAAGGGGTTTTAGAAGATGTATTTGGCGAAGAGTTTGTAGATATAAAGCCACAAGGTAGCGCCGAGCTTATTTTTATGGGTGAGATCAATAGGGTAGAAAACCCGGCATGGTCAGTAAGAACCCAAAGAAATGGACAGTTTAAGTTCGATCAAAAAATTAGGTTAAATGTATTGGGTAAAATTGGCGATAAAATCAACTTAAACCTTAATTATGATACCGAAGCTAATTTTGAGTTTGACAATCAAATCAAATTAAATTGGCAAGGAAAAGAAGATGATATTGTAAAAAGTATTGAAGCGGGTAATGTGTCATTGCCGGTGCAAGGCTCATTAATTTCGGGGAGTTCAAATCTATTTGGTATTAAAACCACCATGCAATTTGGTAGGCTTACCGCCACTGCTGTGGTTTCAAAACAAAATACCGAGCGCAAGGAAATTACCGTTGATGGTGGTGCACAAAAAACAGCATTTAACATACCAGCCAATGAGTATGATGCTAACAAGCACTTTTTTTTAAGCCAATATTTTAGAAATAACTATAATGCTTGGGCGGCCAACTCACCACTGGTAATGTCGCCAATACAAATTACACGTTGCGAGGTGTGGGTTACCAATTATAATGGCAGACCCCAAGAGACGCGTAATATGGTAGCCTTTATGGATATGGGCGAAAAAGGGACTGACAATGAAGGCGAACCTAATTTACACTACAACAATGGCGTAGTTTTTAAAGAAGATGTGACTAATGTTTTTCCAGGACCATCAAATGATGCCAATTCGCTTTTTGACGATGTACTTTATGCTCCAAGTAAAAAAACAAAGGCCCGGAGTTTAACTACTGTAAACTCAGTATTGGCTCAAGAGAGCTTTACCGATCCTGAGTTTGCCAAAGGTGTAGATTATGCAGTAATCTCAAATGTTAGAAAACTAAGTGAAAGTGAATATAAACTTCACAATAGGCTAGGCTTTATATCATTACGAACTCCATTGCCCGATAATGCGGTTTTAGCCGTTTCATTTGAGTATACGCTCGATGGAGAAACTAAACAAGTAGGTGAGTTCTCAAGAGATATACCCGCAAACCCTAGCGACCCTAATGTTTTGTTTTTAAAAATGCTAAAGTCAGATCAGATCAGAACTGACCTACCGCTTTGGGATTTAATGATGAAAAACGTTTATTCATTAGGTTCAAATAGAATTGAAGAGAGCGATTTTAGACTCGAAATCATTTATGCCGATGATGAAAGTGGAGCCGATTTAGCTTACATACCCGAACCAAGTGAACCAAAGCTAAAGGGTAAGCAGCTCATTAAAGTTTTAGGTGTAGATAAAATTAATAAGCAGCAGCAACCCATGCCCGATGGGGTTTTTGATTACGTACCTAACTTAACTATTGATACCGAAAATGGCTTTGTATTTTTACCGGTACTTGAGCCATTTGGTGATCATTTGTTTGCTCAATTTAAAAATCAAGATTTAGCAAATGATTATGTATACCGTGCGCTGTATGATTCAATTCAGCAAATAGCTATACAAGATGCCTACTTTAATAAATTCTTTTTAAAGGGATTTTTTAAAGGTACATCTAGCGATGAGATACCTTTAAATGCGTTTAATATTCAGCCTGGCTCGGTAAAAGTAACTGCAGGGGGAGTAGAGCTTGTAGAGAATCAAGACTATAGGGTTGATTACACCTTAGGTAGAGTTAAGATTTTAAATGAATCAATACTTAGCTCGGGGCAACAAATAAACGTGTCTCATGAGAGTAATACCCTTTTTCAAACCATGCAAAAGGCGCTGTATGGCACAAGGCTAGATTATAAAATTAGCGAAGATTTTGGTTTAGGCGGTACCCTTTTACATTTACGCGAAAGACCTATTACCCCAAAAGTTAACGTGGGCGATGAACCTCTAAAAAATACAATCTATGGATTTGACGGAAGGTATAGAACAGATTCGAGGCTTTTAACAAAAATGGTAAATAGATTGCCATTAATTGATACTAAAGAAGAATCAGAAATTAGCATTAGCGGAGAGTTTGCACATTTGATACCGGGTTTTCCTAAAGTTATTGGCGAAACAGGTACTTCTTATTTAGATGATTTTGAAGGTAGCGAAATTCCCTATGATTTACGATTAGGCGTAATTAACTGGACTCTAGCATCAACCCCACAAGGGCAAAGAAACTTGTTTCCGTATGCCAGTACTATTGATGCCGACTTAAGCAACAACTACCGCAGAGCTAAAATGGCATGGTATATTTTAGACCCTCTGTTTTACAATGATAACAATTTAACCCCAAGCCATCTTAGAAGAGATGTAGCCCAATTATCGAACCATTATGTAAGGCAGGTTACACAAAACGAAGTTTTTCCGCAATTAGATAGGCCCCTTACACAAATACCAACACAGCCCACCCTTGATTTAGCATATTACCCTAAAGAGCGTGGTCCTTACAATTACGAAACCGATGCCGTAAATACCGATGGAACCCTAAAGGACCCTAAGAGCAATTGGGCCGGTATTATGCGTCGTATCGAAACCATCAACTTTGAGGCAGCCAATATAGAGTACGTTGAATTTTGGATGATGGACCCATACATCTACAATCCTGAGGCAGCAGGTGGCGATCTTTACATAAACTTAGGGCAAGTATCTGAAGATGTACTACAAGATAGCAGAAAAGCCTTTGAGCACGGCCTGCCAACCGATGGCTCTGATGACAATACCGTAAGCAATGAGTATGGTAAAACGCCAACCATTCCAAACATCAACCATGCTTTCCCTAACGATGCTAGTGCTAGGCAGTTTCAGGATGTTGGTTTAGATGGCTTAAATGATAAAACCGAAAAAGAGAAATTCAGAGAAGTATATCTCGATGTATTAAAAGAGAAGTTTGGTGAAAACTCACAAGCCTACCAAAAGGCATTAAAAGATCCTTCAACTGATAATTACAGCTATTTTAGGGGCGATAGCTTAGATCAAATTGAAGCGAGCATTTTTGAGCGTTATAAAAACTTTAGCAATCCACAAGGTAACTCTCCTACGCCCGATGGCAATGGAGATTGGCCTGATGGCTATCCTACATCTGCCAAAGTATCGCCTGATGATGAAGATATTAATAAAGATTTTACACTAAATACTACCGAAGCATATTATCAATATAAAATTGCGCTAAGGCCTGACGAAATGAAGGTGGGCCAGAACTATATTACCGATATACTTGAAACATCGGTACCTCTCAAAAATGGTGGACGAGAAACCATTAAGTGGTATCAAGTAAAAATTCCAATAAGATCATACCAGCGTAAAATCGGACCAATATCTGGCTTTAAGTCAATACAGTTTATGCGTATGTTTTTAACCGGTTTCGAAGATTCGGTAATGTGCCGGTTTGCACAACTACAGCTTATAAGAGCCGATTGGAGAAGGTATTTATATGATTTAACTCAACCCGGCGAAGTTGTAACTACCGATCCGTTTTCAAATACAGTTTTTGATATTTCAACCGTAAATATTGAAGAAAATAGTGAGCGTACACCAATAAACTACGTAGTACCGCCCGGAATTGTTAGAGAACTAAACGCCAATAATATTCAACAAACCCAGCAAAATGAGCAATCCTTATCACTGCGGGTTTGTAATCTCGAAGATGGAGATGCAAGAGCCGTTTTTAAAACTACAGAATTTGATGTACGGCAATTTAAGCGGCTTAGAATGTTTGTACATGCCGAAGGAACTAACCTGAAAGACAACGATCTTAGCCTATTTATAAGGTTAGGAACCGATTTGTCGGGGCATTATTACGAGTATGAATTCCCTTTAAAAATTACCGAAGAAGGTACTTTTATAGATGATGATATTTGGCCCGAAGCCAATGAGATTAATATGCTGCTCGAAGAGTTTTATAATGTAAAACTGGCCCGTGATGCTGATTTACACCCAATGACCCAAATGTATTCGCGATTTGATACTGAAGGCAGGGGAGTAGTTTCGGTACTCGGAAACCCAGATTTAAGCAATTTAAGAACCATAATGATTGGGGTAAAAAACCCAAGAGCAGCCAATAATCCGTTTGATCAGCAAGACGATGGATTGCCAAAATGCGGCGAAGTGTGGGTAAATGAGCTACGGCTTACAGATTTTGACCAAACTGGAGGTTGGGCAGCAAATGCTAGATTAAAAGCTAAAATGGCTGATTTTGCACAATTTGATATTGTGGGCCACCGCAAAACAATTGGATTTGGTGGCATAGAGCAAACTTTACTAGAGCGTAGTCAAGAAGATGAAAGAGGTATAGATTTTAGATCAAGTTTTGCGTTAGATAAGTTTTTTCCGCAAAAGGCGGGTGTTAAACTACCCATGTATTATGATTACTCTCAAAAAAATATAAGGCCAAGGTTTAACCCACTACAGCCCGATGTGTTGTTAGAGTCTACATTGGCAAGTATGGTTGGCGATAGCCGCAAAGATTTACTTGATAAGGTTGAAGAAGTTGAAATACGGCGTAGTCTAAACTTTGTAAACGTATCAAAAAGTAGAACCAACCTATCTCATGATCCGTTTCCTTGGGAAATCTCAAATTTTACAGGTACCTACAAGTTTACCGAAACCATAAAGCGCGATATTTTCACCACATTTGATTCAACGCGAACCTACACTGGTATTTTAGGGTATAATTATAAATTTCCTGAAGCCAATTGGCAACCACTTAAAAAATTAGGGAAATACAAATCGCTCAAGCTACTTTCAGATTTTAATGTGGGCTACTTACCTAGTAATTTTAATTTTCAAGGTCAGCTTGACAGAAGGTATAATACCGTACTGTTTAGAAACAATGATAACGTAGAATCTATAATACCCCCCAACTACAACAAAACTTTTAGGTTTGATAGAAAGTACGGCATGCGCTGGAACCTAACCAAAGGTTTAAAGCTAAACTACACCGCCAATGCGCAATCAATTATTGATGAACCAGAGGGCTCCATTTCAACCCAAAAGAAAAGAGATACCGTACTCAGTAACTTGCAAAGTTTGGGTAGGCCGCAGCAGTATCAGCAAAGTGTAAATCTTAATTACAAAATACCAATTAACAAATTGCCGCTTATGGACTTTGTTAATGCATCAGGCGATTATAAAGGTGGTTTTGGATGGCAGGCAGCACCGCCAATTGCCGATAGTTTAGGTAACTCAATAACCAACTCGGCTGCCTATTCATTAAATACTCAATTTAACTTTATACAGCTTTACAACAAATCTCAATTTTTACGAAACGTAAACTCTGGAAGAAGTAACGTTGATAAAATTCAAAAAAATAGAGAGAAAAAAGAAAAAGAAAAACTTGCTGAAGCCAAGAAAAAAGGACTCGATGTTAAAGTTGAAGAAAAAGATGATGACGAAGACGAGGAAGAAGATGAGTATGACTTGGTAAATGAAGGCTTTATTAAAGCGCTTGAGGGCGGAGTAAGGGTGCTAATGGCTGCTCGTAGTTTTAATGTAAATTATCAGGTAAATGAAGGTACCCAGTTGCCTGGTTTTATGCCTAGTCCGCAATATTTAGGAAATAATTTTGATCAAGATGCTCCTGGACTACCATTTATACTGGGTAGTCAGCAGGATATTAGGTACAAGGCCGCTGACAATGGTTGGTTAACGTACTCCGAAAATCAATTGAACTTCTACAGAAAAACCTATACCGAAAACTTAACGGGTAATGCCACATTAGAACCCATAAAATCATTTAGAATTACAGTTGATTTTAATAGAAGGTATGCATCTAGCCTGCAAGAAAACTTCAGAAACCAAATTGATGAGCAAGGCAATAATAATTTTATTGGCTTAGGCTCCTTAGAAACAGGAAATCTATCAATGAGCTTTAATACCATTAGAACATCGTTTGTAGAACCTGTATTAAAACACGACAGTGCGGTTGCACTTTACGATTTCCATCCCTTGGTTGAGCAATTTGAAGATAACCGTAAAATAATATCAGACCGTATTGCTGCCGAGCGCGGAATTACTGCAATTGACGATTCAACAGGGTACGCCAAAGGATATAGCTATTTTAGTCAAGATGTGTTAGTGCCTTCGTTTTTAGCAGCTATGTCAGGTGCCGATGCTTCTGAAGTAGAGTTAAGCCCGTTTTGGAAATTACCAATGCCAAACTGGAGGGTAAGCTACAATGGCTTAAGTAGGGTAAAAGCACTTAAAAAGTATTTTAGAACAGTAAATATCAATCACACCTATAGGTCTACCTATGCAATAAATAATTATACATCATCGCTCGAGTATGAAAACAGCATAAGTGTAGCGCCTGAAGATCTTGATCGCGGTCAAGATTACTTATCTCAATTTCAAATTCAGCAAATAAGTATTAGTGAGCAATTTGCCCCACTATTTGGTATTGATGTAACCTGGAAAAACAATTGGAGCACAAAGTTTGAATACCAGCGATCAAGAACAATGGCCTTTAATTTTACTAATTTTCAGTTGCAAGAAATGTTTCAGAAAAGCTTAGTAATTGGCATTGGTTACCGAACCAAAGAGCTAACACTACCATTTAAATATCA
>JBMYOR010000002.1:0-30775 GCA_049599535.1 Bacteroidia bacterium
TGAAAGTAGCAATAAAAAATATGATTTTGTAGAAGTACTTACTCAGCAAATTAAAAAACATAACAATAACGAAGAACTAAAAGACATAGCCTTTGAAATTGCTGCAACAGAGATTAATAATAACCACCGTATGCTTGACCAATTACACCAAATTGCCCCTGATAATACCGAGCTCAGAAAAGATACATCTCGGTTTAAACTTAGAAATAAATTTAATGGAAAAAAAGCCTAGAATAACTTTAATCATTTAATAGCGCCGCAACTGGTTCAGCGTGGTTGTCAAAATCAAATTCGCTATACTCAACTTTTGCCAAATAAAGCCCCTGCGGATAGGCTAACTGTATATTAGGGTAACTAGCCGCCATTTGTAGTTTTTTATTAATCTCAGTTATTGGCATCTTACCCCTGCCCGCTTCAATTACGTGGTAAGCAATTGCTCTTACCATACCTTTTAAAAACCTATCGCCCTTAATTTTTATACAATACATGGTTTGGTTTCTATTACTTTTTATAAAAGCATTGCTAATATCAACCATAGTATGGGGGTGTCTATCGGGTGTTTTGCAAAAACTATAAAAATCATAATACCCTTTAAACAAACTAAGAGCTTCTTGCATTTTGCCCATATTTAATGCCGAATATTGGTAAAACGAACTGTATTTATTTATAAAGGGATTTTGTTTTAAATGAAAATAATAATGATAGGTTCGAGCAAGGGCATTATGCTGCACATTAAAATTGGGCTCGGCAAGGTTAACATCATAAACCTTTATACCAAGCGGCAAAACCTTGTTCATAATAAAAACAAAAGACTCATCAAGCGTATTGGCATGTTTAAACTGCACAAAAAACTGACTAGCATGCACCTGAGCGTCGGTTCTTCCACACCCCAATACACTGGTAGTAGTATTTAGTACTTTGCTTAGGGCTTGTTCAAAAACCTGCTGCACACCCACAACATTAATCTGTTTTTGCCACCCACGGTAGCTACTACCGTCATAAGCAATATGTGCTACGTATTTATTCAATCAATTATCAAAATATGGCCTTTTAAAATCTTCAATGCCGGGGTTAAAGTCTTTTACCATTTCTATAATTTTTTCTACGCCTTGCACCATTTCAGGTATTAATACTGTACCTAATGTGGTTCCATTATAAATGGTTAGTAGAGCTTCTTGCAACTCTAACAGTGCAGTATAAAGTAATCTGGCAGTAAGTTTTGTAGCCAAATAAGTCTTACCATCAAAAGTTAGCGTTACATTATCAAATTCAGCATCAGATAACTCCATAATTATTCTAAGCACTTTTGAATGAATAAATGTTGAATGCCACTTAAGTACATCAATAGCCGCGGTAACATCAAGTGCAAGTTTTTCAGCCTGCTTTTGATTTTTTACTAAGGCCCCTCGTACAAAGTCCATCTCATCTGCATCAATTCTATCAATTATCTCGTCAATTAATGTAAAAGCCGCCGACGTTAATTTTTTGCTTTCTACTCTAAGATCCTCATACTTATCATCGGTTACCTCAGGCTTATTATCTTTTAGATTTGGAGATAAATTGTTAATATTTTCTTCACTAGCACAAAAGTCATTTAATAAATCATTCAAATCACTAAATGCATCGCCGAGCTGCTGCATTGCGCTATCGCTAAAATTTTCAATACCCTGTTCATCGTCCTGATGTTCTGCTTCTTCTTCTCGCTCAAAAAGCACACACTTACTTTGATATATACAACGCTCGCACCACCGATCGCATATATTATATATTCCGGGTATCTTATTGCTCATTTAAATCAACAATTCACGCTTTGATCATTCAAACAAAGCAAAACTTATTTAAACACTAAAACAAAATCTTCAATTGCTTTTATGCCCACACACATTGATTGCATTAAGAATGTTTAATTTGCCCTCTTAAGTTATTTATTATGAAGTTGTTTTACATAGCACTTGCCCTTTTATTATTTACGGGCTCAGCATTTGCTCAAAATGGTTTAGAGTTTGATGGTTCTGATGATTATGTGTTAACAACTGCGGTACCACCTACCGGCAAGGGGGCTAGAACCGTAGAATGCTGGATAAGATCCTATTATAATAAAAAGCAACACGTTTTGGTAGATTATGGCGCAATGAGCCCCAACGGAAGCCGATTTACATTTAATATGATTGATGGTAAACTTAGAATTGAAGTAGGAGGCACAGGTGTTACAGGTAACAAATTTATTGCCGACACCAGTTGGCACCACGTGGCCGTAACTTTTGACGATAATGCCACCCCAAAATACAGAACCTACATTGATGGCCTTGTGGAAGATAGTTTTACCCTAACCATTACGCCCAACACATCGGCCAGTGGTAAATTAAAATTTGGAGTAAGAAACGATGGCGTAAACTTTTACAAAGGCGCTATGGACGAAGTAAGAGTTTGGAACTACGCCAGAAACCATACTCAAATTAAAAACAACTATCAAAAAGAATTATGCGACAGAGAAAAAGGACTGGTAGCTTATCATAAGTTTAATCAAGGCAATGCCGGTAAAAACAATAAATCCGAAGATGAATCTTTTGATTTAAGTGGCCGCGGAGATGATGGCGACCTTATTGATTTTGCACTTACGGGCAAGGCATCCAATTGGGTTGAAGGCAAAGCGCTAACCCAAGGGCAGGTTACAGGAAGCGATAAAGTGAGTGGCTGTGGCAAGTTTAAAAGCCCAAGCGGAAAAAAATACATCAAATCTGGTAAATACATTGATACCATTAAAAACTACATGGGCTGCGATTCTATAATAACATTTGATGTTACTATAATTCCAAACCCTACCAAAACCATTAATGCCACATCGTGCAAAACCTACGTTTCGCCTAGTGGTAATTATGCTTGGAACTCAACAGGTACTTATACCGATTATTTAAACAACCCTAATGGGTGCGACACAATTGTAACCATTAATCTAATAGTTTCTAAACGCAGTCGTGATACTATTTATGTCAACCATTGCGGGGCTTACACTTCGCCAAGCGGAAAATACACCTATACCCAATCTGGCGAGTATAAAGATACTTTGGCATCGGTTTATGATTGTGATTCAATTATTACTATTTATCTAAATCAATTGCAAACTCAAGCCCAACTCACCGAAACTGCTTGTGATTCATACACATCGCCCAGCGGTAACTATATATTTACTAAAAGCGGAATTTATACTGACACCATAAACAACACTAACAATTGCGATTCGATTATTACAATTAATTTGACTATTAACAATACCACCTACAGCACTATAAATGCCTTTACTTGCAACCAATATATTAGTCCAAGTGGAAAATACGTATATACTAAAAGTGGTGTTTATAAAGATACTATAACCAATTACAAGGGCTGCGATTCGGTAGTTACCATTAGCCTTATTAACGGCGAACAAACTAAAAATTTAAAAATCACCCATTGTGGCGCATACACTGCACCAAGCGGTAAATTATATTTAAAAAGTGGTATTGTTTATGATACCATACCAACTACCAAGGGCTGTGATTCGGTTTTAATTATAGATTTAACCATTAAAAACAACAGCACAAACAGCATATCTCTTGAAGGCTGTGGATTTGTACAATCGCCAAGTGGCAGATATACTTATAGCCAAAGTGGCACCTATACCGATACACTCGCTAGCCAAAACGGATGCGACTCAATAATTACGGCAACAGTTACTATTAGTAATTTAAATGAAGTTAGCATTTTACGAGACGATAATTCTACCCTTTCGGCATCGGAGGTTGGAGATAGTTATCAGTGGTATTGGTGCGAAGGCTATGTAAAAATTGAAGGCGCTACCGCAAAAACCTTTAAGCCCGAAACTGAAGAAATGTATGCCGTTGAAGTAATAAGCGGCACTTGTAGTGACACATCTGAATGTTATGTGTTTTTAGGCTTGGATTACAATACTGCATCTAGTACAATTAATATTTATCCAAACCCTGCTACTAACCGAGTATTTATTCAAACTGAACAATCATTAATTATAAACAGCATTAACATTATTGATTTGCAAGGCAGAATAGTTATAAATAAGCGTGGTAATAATAAATCAAATAATTTAAACGTATCAGGCTTGCAATCGGGCATTTACCTAATTGAAGTAAATACTGATAACAAAACCTTTAGAAATCAGCTTATTATTGAATAACTGTAAGTGTTTTTCCTTTTGAATAATGTAACTTTATTACCTTAAATAATACCATTTATAAACCTTTAATTTTATAATTTGAGAATAGGGAATTTGATTTTAAACTCAGTTCCGCGTCCTACTTCACTCACCACATCAATTAAGCCACCGCTTTCTTCAACCATTGATTTTATTAGGCTTAGGCCTAGGCCCGAGCCCTCGGCATTGGTATGTATACGTTCAAATTTTGAAAACAGCTTTTTACCGTCTTTTTCCATATCAATACCCAAGCCGTTATCTTTTATTGATAATTCAATAAAATCACGGTTTTTATTGGTTTTTATAATTATTTCAGGGGGCCTGTCGGGGTGGCTGTACTTTAATGCATTTGATAATAAATTCTGTAACAAGCTTTTTACACCCGCAATACTAAAATTAATTTCTGTAGAGCCTGCAAAATCATAATTCACCTTAGCATTTGAAGCATTAATCATATTTCTGAGGTTAAAAAGTACCTCGTTTAAAACTGGCTCTAACCTTACCCTAACCATTTGATTATTAGATGTGTCTTGAGAGGCCATTTCAATCAATTCGGTAATGGTTTTTCGAGATTGGTCAATTGACTTTTTAATGCCATCAATTGATTCTGCTACATCATTATTAGCATGTTCTAAATCCATTTCTAATAAGGCTACAAACCCTTCGATATTGGCCAATGGTGTTTTTAAGTCATGGGTTGCTAAATAGCTGTATTGTTCTAAACGCGCATTTTTTTCAGTTAAGGCATCTCGTTGTTTTTTAATCTTACCTCCAAATTTTTCAGCTGCTTTTGTAAAATTATATGATATAAATATTGAAAATAGTAATATCCCAAAACTATAAAGGGCTCCAATACTGCTAAGTTGCCACTCTGCCAAAAGCACCAGTGGTGGGTTATAATAAGTCCATAACTCAACACCTACCCATACAGGCAATGATAATAGCGCCAAAATCAAACGCCTATTTTTTAATTCTCTTCTAAAAAAAACAAATGGCAAACCTGATACTAGCAAAATCAAAAAATGAATATGGCTTTCGCGACCTATAATTATTGTAGCTACAGATGTGGCAACGAGTCCGCCAAAGTATAAAAAGTAACCTGCTGCATTATACCATCTACGAGTACTAAAATATATTGGTGAAAAATAGGCAAGCCATAGCAAGCTAATGCTTAAATCAAATATAACGGGCAATTTAGGCTCTAATAAAACATAAGTTACAACTGGCGCCCCAAGCGCTAAAAAGAAAATCGTAATCTTATTAATCATTATTATCCGGCGCTCTTCTTGCGGCGAATCACCTTCATTGAGCCCTATTTTAAACAATAGGTCAAGAAACTTCATTTTTTAGAACACATATTTAAAAGGGCATACCTGTATATACCTGTTGTTGCTAGGTGCAAGTTAGTATATAAATTTATTTACTTAGCCCCCTTAAACACTTTAATATGCCTTTGTAATATGTACCAAAGCATCGCCCTGATTAACTATGGGTGCATGATTGTTACAAATTACATATCCATTATGTGGTGCTTTTACATTCTTTTCAAAATCGCCAAACGGATCAGAAATACTACCAATTTTATCTCCTTTTTTAACCAGTTCGCCCAGTTTTGCACTAGATCTGAACATGCCTGAGTATTTGGCCCTTACCCAGCTACTGCTTTGTACCTCAATGGTACTTACCTCTTTTGCGCTTTCAATTTCTTTACTAAAATTACGTAACCCTAAATGGTGCATTACCCTTAGGGCTCCATTAACCCCTACTTGGGTAACAGCTCTATCTAAATGTAAAGACTTACCGCCCTCGTACAATAACACCTTTTTACCTAAACGTGTGGCGGTTTCTCTAAATGATTTTTCGCGGTTTTGAGCATGTAGTATAAACTTAGCTCCAAATACCTTGGCCAGTTCAATGGCTTCTTCATCATTAGATTCAACCCTTATTTGAGAATAATTAAACCGCGCACCACCACCGGTATGATAATCTAAACAATAATCTACGTGCGGCACAATTTCTTGCATTAGCGCAAAAGCAAATCTGCTGGCCAACGATCCATTTATACTACCCGGAAAAACCCTATTTAAATCTCTACCATCAGGCAGAGCTCTTGATTGATTTATAAAACCAAATATATTTACTACTGGAATAGCTATTACCATTCCACAGGTAGGTTTATTATATTTTTTAGCAATAATTTGCCTTACAATTTCAACTCCATTAGTTTCATCGCCGTGAATACCACCTGTAATTAGCAAACATGGACCCTCTTTTTTGGCACGTTCAACAATTACGGGCACCTCAATTGGTGTGCGAGTATGCAGCCTTGCTACATCCATATTAAGTTGCAAGCTACCGCCGGGCTTAATATCGGTACCTAAAATTCTTATTATTTTATTAATCGACATGGCGTTCGATATACCTGATTATTGATTTTGCTATATCCTTACCTGTAGCACCTTCAATTCCCTCTAATCCTGGGCTTGAGTTTACTTCCATAATTTTAGGCCCATTGTTTGATTGCAGCATATCTACGCCAGCCACACCAAGCCCCATTACACGCGCTGCTTTTAAAGCTGCATTCTCTTCATCTTCAGTTAGTTCAATCAACGAAGCCGAGCCCCCTCTATGCAAATTAGATCTAAACTCCCCTTCTTTTCCTTGCCTTTTCATGGCGCCTACTACAACACCATCTACCACCAAGGCTCTAATATCGGCACCGCCCGCTTCTTTCACAAACTCTTGCACAATTACCCTGGCTTTTAAACCCTGAAAAGCTTCAAGCACCGATTCGGCTGCGCTACGGGTTTCAGCTAAAACAACGCCTACCCCTTGCGTGCCTTCAAGCAATTTCATTACACAGGGTACACCTACCGTATCTATTACTGGCCCCACATCTTTTGAGTAATTGGTAAATACCGTTTTAGGTAATCCTAGCCCTGCTCTTGACAATACTTGTAAACTCCTTAACTTATCTCTAGAACGCACCAATGCCTGAGACTCAACTGTGGTAAAAACTTTCATCATTTCGAACTGACGCACCACTGCCGTACCAAAAAAAGTAACAGATGCCCCTATTCTAGGTATTACCGCATCAATATTGGTAATGCTTTGACCCTGATAGTACAGTTGCGGCTTTTTGCGTTCAATTACAATATTTATTTTACTGTGATCGTAAATATGCATTTCGTGCCCTCTGCTCTCACCCGCTTCTTTTAGTCGTTTAGTTGAGTACAGCTTCGGATTTCGAGATAAAATTGCAATTTTCATTTGATGTATTTTGTATAAGTATATTGAGTTTTTTACAAGATTAAGTAAATAAAAATCTTATTGAGCAGGCTTAATCTTTTCTTTATACGAAAGATTAGTTCGGGCCGTATCAACAATAAAATTGCGGCTTAGTAGGGTTCTGCCTAAAAGTACCGGAAACTTCATTTCTCCACGGTTTGTAAGCGATATTTTGATTTCAAAAACCTGATTAAAAAGCCTGATTTTGGTCACTACCACAAATCTATTTTCGGGCTTGCCCGAACTGCTTTTAACCGTTTTTTTGGTATAATTATTGGCGCTTATTGTTTTGCCTGTGTAAAGCAAATGCTCGGGATCTAGCAGCCTAAATTTTATTATATTTTTACCACCTTCATCAACTTCTTCAATATAATCGCAATGAATTGAGCAACCGTAAGCTCCTGTATCAATTTTCACATCCAAATTTTCTAATCCAAAATCTAAAAAATCTGCTTTATCAAAGCGGCCTATAGTGAGTTTATGTTTCATACTTAACATCAAAATTAGCAGACAACAAGAACATAAATTCAGATACTGAAAATCAAATTAAACGCAATATTTGGTTAAGTATCTATTCTCAACGAGTCTTATTTACACTCCAAAAAATCAAAACATTCTGTACATTAGATACATCTAAACACTGTATTACTTTACGACAATTGAATTTAAAATCAAAAAACTAGGAAATGCTCAGAATATTTATCATTACTGCTGTAGCTTTTACAAGCTTATTAGCTCAAGGGCAAGAAAAATGGAACCATTGGCCTTGCGTGGAGCGAATAAAGCAAATTGACCAAAGCCAAGATTATATTTGGATTAATGGGTATGCAGCCATTACTAAAATTCATAAAAAATATGGATTGGTAACACAGTGGGGACAAGATAAAGAACCGCTGTTGGATGCTGGGGTAGGCAAGCTTTTTGTAAGCTCCAATAATTCAGTTTATGCATGGAATGGGGCGGGTTCGTTTTTTGAATATAAGGACAACGCTTGGGAGCAGAAAGATATAAAGAACACCTATTTTTCTGAAGGTCATAGCAGATTTGTGGTAGATAAAAACTCGGAGCTTTGGGTTGCTGATACAGCCCTTTTTCATTTTGACGGAAATGACTGGGAAATTATTCATTATCCCAATATTGAAAGCTTCAGTCAAATTCTTGATATTAAAATTCACCAAAATGAGCTCTACATAATAACAAAGGACGATGTATACATTTATTCATTAATAAGTGGATTTATAAAATATGCATCTTTTAAATCTTCAATGTCAAAGTATAATTACCTTGATATGCAATTTGATGAAAAGGATAATGCTTGGGTGCTTTTTGATAAAGAAGGCTTATTCAAAAGCGAAAACGGAAATTTTAGACTTGTTCTGAATGTTCCAAGTGATGCAATAAATGGCTTTTCCTGCTTTTATGTGGAAAGTTCTAATAGCGTTTGGCTTGGTACTGCACAAGACAGGGCTATAGGAGATTATAAAGAAAGTGGAGTTTATCATTATAGCAACAAACCTTTAGAATTTATAAGCAGAGAAAATTCGGGCCTTGACTTAAGTGATATGTTGGCTATGGTTAAAGATCAGTTTGGGGTATTTTGGTTCGCTGGGGTTCCGGTGGCGGCTTCAAGCATTGGCCTTATAAGCAAAAAGGGAAATGACTTTAAACCAATCAATTACGCCGAACTTCCGGTGTTGTCGCCCAACATATCTCACATAGGTCATTTTGAAAACGGTTTCTATACTTTTTCTCATAACTTCGGTATTCCTTGGGTTAATTCATTATCATCTAAAATCGACAACAATTGGTATCATAAAACACTTAAAAAGGCACCTTACGCGGTCACAAATGACGAAAAATCTATCATCTTAAAAATGAGTGATAGCATTAAAATTTATGATAAACAATGTGTATTTGAAAAAGCAATTGCAAACTACCAACCTTACGATGAGTATAATTCCCTACTGTTTACTGATAGCGAAAATCGAATTTGGTGTGATTACGGTGTTGCCAATAAAAGGTTTAGATGGAATCTACAGTTTTATGAAAATGGGGCTTGGAAAAAGATAAATGAGTTGGTAAATGGCCTGCCCGATTCATACTTTTTAAAGGCGGATTTTAATAGCGCGGGTGACTTATTTATAGCTACGGATTCAGCTATTTATAGCTTTAATAACAATTACTTTAAACTACTTACAACATTGCCAGAAAATTTACCAAAAGCCTACAAAATAGACTTTGAAATTGATGTAGAAGGGAATTTTTGGTTTAATGGAGCTGATGGTGATTTATTTAAATACGACGGCACAGCATGGACTTACCTTGAAAACCCAATATATCCTTATTCAGGCTTTGAATATCATTTAGAATCAGACAGCAAAGGTGCTATTTGGCTCGCTATGAGCGGTAGGTTTTTGTACAAGTATTATAATAACCAATGGACTGAATACACAACCTTACAAACACCATTTAGCCAAGGTTCTAACGTTGAATGCTTGTATATTGATGAAAATGATAATTTATGGATGGGTTGTAATCTTGGAGTTTTCCATTTAAATGATGGTGGCCTAGCTTTAGAAGAAAATAATTTAACTACTCATAATTTATTTAGTGTGTACCCCAACCCTTTTTATAATGAATTGGTCTTAAACCACCACTTACCAAATAAAGAGATTCAAATAACCATTTTTGATAACATAGGGCGATTAGCTTTTACAGACAATATTTATACAACCGAAAGCTCATCAATAATTAAGGTTACTCTCAAAAGTGGCTGTTATGTACTACTACTACAAGTTGATGATAAAAAAGAATATTACAAAATACTAAGAGAGTAATAAATAAAAAACTCCCATGATTTTAAACCATGGGAGCTTAAACACCTAAAAAACAAAAAATATACTAATTTAAATAACTCTCGGCAGCTGATTTTCTTTGGCTACAGTGGTTAATGAGTGTATTAACTGATGACTCAAAATTGCCATTGATGTAGGTATACCCACTTCTTTCGTTATTGGCCGACTCAAACAAAATGTCTTTTTGAGCATTATAGTAAGCTTCCATTTTGGTGGGCTCAAATACATTGGTAATAAAATCCTTCACATACCCATCAAAAATGGTTCTATAGTTATCGTCAGCCATTATATAGCCTATAAGCGGCCAACTTGATGCATTAACTTCTGAAAACTCGAAAGAAAGACTGCCTTCCCTTTTTCCTTCCTGAAAAGCTTCATTATTATCCCATGGAATCCATTTTATAAGTCCATCAGCAGGATCGTGATACAAATAATAATTATGAGTCATTCTGCCGTAGGTATCCCAGTTTTGAATTGTAGTATTAGCAGCCAAATATTTTAAATAGCCATCTACATCAAACAATGATTCTAAACTAGTTCGCCAAGCCGCTGCATCTGTGCTTCTACTGCTATTGTGCAAGGCATCGTAGGCTTCTTGAATATCTGACCAATCTAAAATATCTTTATTCGTTTTTTTCTCAAAATCGGTTAAACTAAAACCAGAAGTGGCCCATGCAGCGCCATCGCCATCGGGCTTGTAGCAATTACCTGTTTCAGAACCAAATGATTTAGTAAGCATGGTATTAAACACCACCTCTACCATGGTATACAACCCATAATATTCTGCTCCATTTCCGCCACCATTATCAATATAAATCTCATAATACGAGGCATGTGGTGCCGGAATACCAAATTCACGAAAAAGCTCATTTGCCGCTTTTTCTCTTATTAATGAAGCATCGTCGTAATTTGATGACATTGATAACTCCTTAAAACCATAAAATCTTTGATTATTAATTTGTGGTACATCATCTTCAAATTGATCAAACTCAAATCTCAACGGCTTTTTGCCATTACCCGTTCTGTAGGCGGTTTGTAAACTTGAATTGCCTTTATACCTAATACCTACATCATACCATTGTTTATCGTTATGATACACTTGACATTTAAAATAAGCTGGTGTTTCGTCTGAAAAAGTACCGGCCCCACCACCAGAGCTTTGCACATTTGCCAAATCTGTTTGCATATCGCTCCAATTATCAGCTGTAATTACAATATCAAGTCTCTGTACTTTGTCTTGCGGAAATACAATATCATAATTTGGAGAAACATCGTTTGAGTGGGTTTCGGTAGTCCAATCGGCTAAGCCTTGGCCTTCTAAATCGTTTTCGTCAGGCTCGCTAATTTCTAATACTTCTTTATAACAGGCAGATAAACCAAAGGTGAGTATTAGCGCCATTATTTTTATACTAGTCTTTTTCATTTTTCTTTGGTTTTAAATTATAAGTAAAGTTTAACCCTATTATCGAAGCGTTTAAGGGATACTCTTCATTTAGCTCATGCTCAAAAGCGTAAAACGGACTTATTTTAAAGTCTTTCTTTTTGTAGTCAGTAGATATTCTAATCCTATACTTATCAAAACCCGGAGTATTTGCTGTTGTGTTTTTTCTAAATCCTTCAAACGCTATTTCGGGATCTAGTTTAAAGCCTTTAATGTTATAGCCCGCCTTAAATTGATAACGCCAATTGTACTCGGCAATGGCAAAATCAAAAGCTGAAACCGACATGGTATTTACATTTTGATAAGCTATCCTTGCTCCCAGCTCTAACCGCTCAATCTTATACTTATACTTTGCAGCGTAAAAAAGACGTAAATATTTAAAATTTCCTGATTTTTTTGCATTTACACCGTATCTAGTTTCAAGCTCAAGACTCAAATTTTTTAGGGGTTCGTATTTTATACCAAGCTCAGTAAAGTAATTATTAAATTCACTGCTATTGTGTTGCATTCTAAGGTTTTGGCTAAATTTTAAATCAAGCTTTTTATTTACTTTATAATTTAACCTTGCCGATGTCCAAGATTCTAAATCTTGCACCACATGCACCGTAGTATCTTGCCCCACAGCTTGTGCATACGTAAGCGTAATGCATGCACATATTAATAATGCTTTATTTATACTTTTAATCATAATCGTTCTTTTAGATTTTCGCCTAGCGTACCATTTTGTTTATTTTGATAATAATAGATTTCGATTTTAGCTACATCTCTTAAAAAATCGATGTCATTTATTACCACCCTATTAATTACAAGTCCAGTACGTTCTTCGAGCAGCGCTTTCATTTCATCGTACTTATCAGGTTTAATAAGTTCAATTTCTTCAAAAAGTATAAATCGCTTTACCTCTCCGTTTTTAACCCAAAACGATTCGAGCATTAGCGCTCCAAAAACAATGGCCGTATTGGCTACAAGCAGCTCAGCATAACTCATTTTTTTATTAGCTAATGAGTTCATTACACTTACACCAATTACTACAAAAAGGTAGGTCATCTCTTTAATAGGTATTGCATCGGTTCGGTAACGCACAATACCAAATATGGCAAATAAGCCTAAGGCCATACCCAATTCAAGCTCAAACTTTTTAAGTGTAAAGCATATAAAAAACACTACTAGGCTAATCATTAGGTAGGTAAACAAAAAGTCTTTATTATGACTGCGTCTATAATAAACATACCTAACTATGATTACCATAAAAATGGTATTGATCGATAACCTAAACAACATTTTGAAAAGGTCTTCGTCAAAAAACGGTACATCAAGAAACTCCATTTAAGCTATTTTTTTATTTATTAAATTCAAGTGTTTTTTAAATCTATTATGTTTTATTGAAGCAATATTTAATGCTACCCCTACACAATATTTACTCATACTTTGGGGTCTTAACCCAAGGTGCCTTAATTCTTTTATAATTGGCGAATTTCTATCGAGCTCGGGCTGTTTTACCTCAACTATTACAAGCCCACCTTTTGGTCCTTTTATAGGCTCACCGTAATTAAATTGTAATCCTAAATCAATGGTTAGTCTTTCAACCGAATGCTTATTTACCAGTGTAATTCTGCTAAAACTATTACTTAAGGTTGGCACTAAATCTACGTTAGGCATTTTTGAGCTTATTAAAAATGACTGTTCGTTATTAGTAATAAAACCATCAAGCTCATCTACTTTAATTCGTTTTTTAATAGTAGCACCTTTTTTGTTTTTCCTCTTAATTTCGAGAAAACACAAACCTGAATCTACATAGCAACGTTTTCTTATTTTAATTCTACCGGCCTTACCCCTATGGTGTTGCAAATAAAAATCATAACTATCAGTATCAAAGTATTGAGAATTATACTTCATTAATCGCCTATCATCAATTTGTAATGATGAGTACGCCTTTTTAATATTAGGTAAAATTTCTAATAGCTGAGCATCGGTAAGAACGTATTTGGTATCAACCCTTTTCATTAAAGCTACCTTATCCATTTCTGTTAACGAGATCGGATTAAATTGCTTTAATACATTTATTATTTGGGTTTCGATATTCATGAATTTAGTTTAACGATTGTTTCAGTTTTATGCTCCATCAATGTTATGAAATTATTGTCTCATTAATATATACAGGCTAAGTTAAGCACCTTAAATGCTATTAAACCTTTAAATTTTTTGAAGATATAACCGCCAATGATGCCTGATACCCTAACAAAAAGTTCATGTTTTTTTAATAAATAATTCAAACACATGATTTTCAAATACTTAATACAAGCATCTCATTTTAAAAACAGTGTGATTGTTTTCAGCTTTAGACCATTACCTTATGTCTTAAATGCCAACGCGACCTTTACAAATAATTAATATTTGGGCTTCAGCATGCATACATATCCTTTCAATAGCTCAGGGTTTAAACCCCGAGCTATTAAATACCGATAACAATTCTAAGGAGTATCGGTAGTTGTGTTACAAAATCAAAAGTATGCAGCATACTTTATTAATACTTAGTGCGAGCGATTGAAATCGCTCGCTAATGATCAGAAACGATGGAATTCATTCCATCGAATTGAATAGTGGCAGCATTCCCGATACACCTTCTAATTCTTATCATTTACTAATAATAACAATTGTAATTTTCAATTATTTTATTCTGTATAGATATCCTCAAATCCTAATAATGCAATGGTGTCATGGCATCTTTGATGCCAAAGGCAAGCCAACTTGCGGTCGGTCACTCTGTGGCCGACTTAATAAATCACGCGGCATTCCTGTGCCAATTACGCAACACTAACCTTTACAGGCGAATGAATATTTGCACTACTCAAACGCCAATAATGTGGTTCTTCCACGTATCCGGCCTTCACCGGGTTCATTTCAATATATTCTGCTTTTTGCTCAAACACCTCATTGCTGTAAATACGTATGGGATGATTTCTATGAATCCAAAATTGACTATCTCTATTTTTACGGCCACCATAAAACCCAAATGCATTAAGAAACCTTGCTCTTCTAGCTTCTTGCTCTGTATTTTTTATCAAATCAGTTACCTCATGTGCCACAAATGACTTTAACCTTTCTATAACTTTTGCTAGCTGAAACTTTTCAGAGTCACAATCCACTATCTTGTGCAAATGGTTGGGCATTACCACATAGCTGAACACCCTTAAACCTCGGTTGTCAATCGCAAAATTTATGGCATCAACTAAGATTTCTTGATATCTAATTCTTGAAAAAACTTCTTGCCAGCCCACCACCGTAGAAGTAATAAAATGCAAACCATTATCAGCGAATTGCAAAGATGATCCCATAGTTTTTTATTTGCAATATATGTCTTTTCAGGCACAGGAGTGCCCATTTTTTCTCATCGTCATCACAGAGTAATGCCTTAGCGTTTTGGCATCTTTGATGCCAAAGGCAAGCTGGCTTGCCGGTCGGTCACTCTGTGGCCGACTTAACAAATCACACGGCACTCCTGTGCCAATTCAACAATTCTTGTACTTATCATTCAAACCCACTCCGCTTTTTATCATAGGAACACATTTCTCTAACCTACTCAATCTCGTTTTTTCTTGCTTGGCTGAGCCTATGTGCTCGGCGTGTTCTTTGCGTTTGCCTGGAGTAAGAGCATCAAAAGCTTCTTTTAGAACTTTGTCATTATCTAGGGCATTGGCCAACTCATCGGGCATGGCTACTTGTTTCTTTTCTGGCTTTACTTCAAGTCCACGCTTTTGGTTTTCAATTGCTTCCTTTACATAATCCAATATGGCCTTTTTATCAATTTGATTGATTGAAGAAAAACGCCATTGCCTCAAGCCTTTGGTTTTACCTTCTCCGGCATTCATTAAAACGCCAAGCTCATCTTTTAGAAAAACACCGTTGGTAAACCACAAGGCCAAATGATCTTTAAAACCCGCAATACCTATTACATTCTTTTTATCTAAAGTATAATAAGGCACGCCCCATTTTACGGTTTCAACCATTTCGGTACTTAGCATTACTTCACGTAATGCTTGTATTTCATCTCCCCAAGGGCTTTTTTCAATGTATTCTTCAACGGTTTTGGCTTGGATCATTTCATCATTTTACTCAAATATATCAATCATTTAAATAAGTTGGTTACCGCTACATAACACACAGTCATACTTAAATAAAAATCTTTTTAAAGCCAAAAAAGACACATCTTAAACACATATTTAAGACCTAACCTACCAAACATAAACCCTATAGCTAAAAGATGAACCTGGTTTAGGAATGTTGTAGCTCTTTTCCTTCACTCCGGCACCGCTTTGTATTTGTTTCCATTCTTGGTAATTGGGAAACATATAATCACTCATTTGCTTTTTCTTGTCCTTTATTTGATGGTTTAAGCGCCAATGCCAATAAGCCTTAGCTTGTTGATAGCTTAGGGATTTTACCAATTCATCAGACTTTCTAAACATCTTGTGTTTATCAACTTGCTCCATTTGTAAGAGCTCAAACCAAACACTATCTATTGGTACTATTGGTTCATTATATCTACTTTGGTCAACCGGATAGAATGGCCCAAACTTGTTAAAAACACATTCATTTAACAGTTGGGAGTTTCGCTTTTCCCAAAAGTGTTTATAGTCTGGCAGCTGAAATCGATATCTAATATGTTTTTGATTTAGATAGCTACTATTTGGCTTTAGTAATTTGGCACAAATGGCTCTTGTTTCTTCGTTAAACAATATGGGCTCTTTCCAATTGATTTGTATAGTTCCATCATTCTTGTAGTGTTCATGTATACCACCCATGTACCGCTTTAAAATCGAATCACGGCAATAGAGTACAAATTCACGATATGCCGATTCAGTAATTCTAAAATGCGATAAATCTTCAGCAGAAAAAGTTAGTTGCTTTTGTTCTTTGCCAAAATCCACTATTTCGCAAGCCATGTTAGGACAATACTTACTAAATTCTTTAAGCCACTCCTTATTTACCCAATCAACATAACAAAAAGCCTGTGCAGAGTCAAGCCAAATAGCTTCATCTGATGTATTCATATTTAAATACCAATCGGCCTTGGCCATTACGATAGAAGCCACACTATCCTTTGCCAACCGTTCTTGGCTTACCCACTTGGCTGTATCAGGGTAAATGTGCTTGAAACCCCGTTTAGTTTGTTCACTATTGGCGTTTATCGATAAATCAGGAACATACTTAAAATGACTTTTGTCCATCACATAAGGGTTTTTATACACCCTCATATCAGCTGAGTAATAAAGGTCATAAATTACACTTTTAACATCGTCTTGGTCATAATTGATTGGGGTTTCCCAGTTAATTCTGGTTTTACCATTATTGTAATTTGTTATTATCATTCCCAAGTGCTTGCCCATGCTTATGCGCACAATAGAATCCTTTACATAATTAACAAATTGATTATAATCTTTATAACTAATCGGCTTTTTGGGCTCGTAATAGGGTCTGTATTCTACTAGGAGAGTGTCATTCCCTAACCGAGTTTTCTTTACAAAATCAGTATTCATATTTGCTAAAAGCTGATCACCCCTGATTAAACCTTCGCTGGGATTCACATATTCCCAATTTTTAAATGGCGGTTTCTTGAATGGCGGCTCGGGCCAAGTTTTAAACTGATAGACCATTCCATCTCGCGAAAAAGTAGTGGTAACCATCTTAAAACCCAAGTTGGGCTTGATCTTGGCTTTTGGCACATAATCAACCGCTAGAAGTAAAAGTGACCCGATAATTAGAAGGAAAGTTAACTTCCAGTATTTCAGAGTATTCATTTGCATATCCATTATTTAGATATCATCGGTTTTATTTAACATCATATTCTTTTGATGTTGAAGTTAAGTTTTCACCTTTGCCAGACCAAATTACGTAGCAATGCTTAAAAACTCCCTGCTCTTGTGGCTATGTGTCACCGTTTCAATATTTGCACAAGCCCAAAACCTACAACACATTTGGAGCCATACTATGGGCGATGGCCTTGGCGAAGACGATGAAAGCTACACCATGTGTACCGATGACAAAGGCAACCTATATGTAGCAGGAATTTTTGAAGGATATATTGATTTTGATCCTGACCCCAATAAGTTGGCTTTGCTTGGCTCATCTGGTGACCATGGCTACATTGCCAAATACGATTCTACGGGAAAACTGTTTTGGGTAAAGCAAATTGAATCGCTTAGCTCAATTCAGATTAATGAAATAGCACTTGATAACAGCGGAAACGTATTGATTGCGGGTTATTACTCCAATAGAATAGACTTTGATCCGAGCCCCGACACCAGCTATGCCTACAGCGGTACCTTTAATAATGCCAATGGTTTTGCAGCCAAATACTCCAACAGCGGAGAACTCATTTGGGGCCTAAACATTGGTGGAAACAGCGTAGACAATGCTACTTGTCTTGCAATTGCTGATGATAACAGCGTGGTGGTAGCTGGTGCCTACAGCGATACGGTTGACTTTAATCCAGGAAGCGCGGTAAACCAACAGATCGCAGTATCTGATCAAGATATTTTCATTGCCAAATATGATTCTGCAGGAGCGCATCAATGGGCTTTTGGAGTTGGTGCCAGTATAAACGATTATGCTCAAAAAGTTGAGATTGATAAGAATGGTGATATTGTAGTGGCGGGCACATTCTCAAACACTGCCGATTTTGATCCAAGTAGCAATACAGCCAATCTGAGCCGTAATGGCAGAAATGATGCCTTCATTGCCAAGTACACTTCAGGCGGAAGCTATAAATGGGCCAAAACCATTGGCGGAAGCGGAAACGAGTATGTGTATGGAATGAAAATTTCGAGTACCAATCAAATCTACTTGAGCGGAATTTTTGAAAACACGGCAGATTTTGACCCGAGTAGCTCAACGGCCAACTTAAGCTCTAATGGTCGAGATGATATTTTCATTGCCAAATACCAACCTGATGGAAGCTATACCTGGGCGAAAAACATTGGCTCAAGCTCTGATGAATCGGTAAACTCACTTGCCCTTGACAGCAAACATAATTGTTACATCAGCGGCTATTTTGTAGCGCAAACCGACTTTGACCCTTCATCTTCAACATCCAATTTTACACCCGTAGGCAATGGCGATATATACATTGCCAAATACGACTCTACCGGCGGCTATGAGTATGTAAACACCATTGGCGATAAGAATTTTGAAAATGCCTTTTGTTTAGCTACTGATAATTATGGCGGCTTATGGGCGGGCGGCACTTTTGCAGAAATAGTTGATTTTGATCCTGGAACTGCTGTAAGGAATTTGAGCACCCCAGAACGAAGAAATAATAGCTCATTTTTTGCACGATATAAACAAAGCAATGGCGCTTATGATACGGCTTGGACCATTCTAGATAGATTGGGAGGCGACGACGAAATTTTGGATATATGTCATGACAGTAAAGGGAACGTTTATGCAACCGGTTATTTTAACGGCTCAATAGACTTTGACCCAAGTGCTAAATCGTCAATACTTAATTCAAAGGGCGGATTTGATATTTTTTTAGCTAAATATGACGCAAAGGGAGACTACTTATGGTCTTTTAATCTTGGTGCTGGCAATAATGATGTAGGGCAAGCCATTACGGTTGATTCTAAGGACAATGTTTACATAACGGGTTTTTTTGTTGATACCATAGATCTGGATCCTTCTACATCAAGTGCTCAATTTATAAGCAACGGATTTACAGAAATATTCATGGCCAAATACGATCCCAATGGAAACTATAAATGGGGACATACTATTGGCGGAAGGTCCTCTGATGTTGGCTATGGAATAGCAACTGATAGCAGTAATAATGTTTGGGTTACAGGTTACTTTCGATCTACCGTAGATTTTGATCCAGGCACAGGTACAACAAATTTAACAGCCAGAAACTATGACGCATTTATTACTAAGTACGACCAATATGGCAACTATAAATTGGCAAAGTTTATTGGCGGAAGCAGCAACAATTTTGGATATAGCTTGGTGAACGGAACTGATAATTGTGTTTTTGTTACAGGTGAGTTTAGAAACACTTGCGATTTTGACCCAAGCTCAAGCACCGCCAATTTACGGACTTCAGGCACAGCCGACCCATTTATTGCAAAATATGATTCACTAGGACAATATATATGGGCCATTGGTATGTTTGGAAGTGGCTCAGATCAAGCCAATGATATAGATATTGACGAAAACGAAAATGTTTATATTGGAGGACAAATTCAAAATAGCAACGATTTTGATCCATCATCTTCTACCAGAAATCTTGTTTCTGGTGGTAGCGACGATGCATTTGTAGCTAGCTATACGTCAAATGGTAATTATAGATGGGCGTACAACTTTGGAAGTAGTATAAATAGAAATGACCAAATACTATCATTAGATGTAGAAGGAGTTTCGGTTGTGGTTACGGGATATTTTGGCGATACTGTTGATTTCAATCCATCTTCATCTGATTCAATTTTTGGGACCAACAATGCTGACAACCCATTTGTATTGAAGCTTGACACTAGTGGCGGATTTATAGAAGCAGCGCATCTACCCGCTTCTAAAGGCTATGCACATGCTGTAACAGTATACGAAAATAGCACTTATGTGGGTGGAGCTTTTCAATCTATAATTGACCTTGACCCAAGTGCAAAAACAACCGAATTAAAGTCATCAAAGGGGGTAGATGATATTTTTATTGCACTACTTAGCAAACCATGCATAGCAGCATCAAATACTATATCTGTGAGTGTGTGCGGGCCATATAAAGCACCAAGTGGGAATAAATTTTACCACAAAAGCGGTACTTATATTGACACGTTGTTGACTGCGGAAGGCTGCGATTCTTTATTAACCATTAACCTGACAATTAAGAATTCATTTAACTCCATTTCTGAATTGGTTTGCGATTCATTTAAAGCACCAAGTGGAAAGGTTTTCTATAAATCAGGTATCTATTTGGACACCATTACTAATTCGCAAAATTGTGATTCAATTATTAGCATCAACTTAACGTTACAAAATAATAGCAGTAAAATAAGTGTAACAGCCTGCGACACTTTTTATTCGCCTAGTGGAAAGTACAAGTACACTAAAAGTGGAACCTATTTTGATACTTTGTTGAATAAAAGCAATTGTGATAGTGTTATTGAAATAGAACTTGTTATAAAAAATTCAAGCTTCAACACTTTAATATTAAATGCATGCGATAGCTTTATTTCACCGAGCCAAAAATATGTTTACAAATCAACTGGACTGTATTTTGACACATTAATCAACAAGCAAGGCTGTGATAGCATTATTGCATTGAGCCTTTCTGTTAATTCAACCAAATCAAATAAAATTAACCCAAGTGTTTGCAGTTTTTATGTAAGTCCTACAAATAAAACCTACGCAAAAAGTGGCGTTTACTTCGATACTTTGCAAACTTTTAAAGGGTGTGATTCCATCGTAGAAATAGACCTAAATATAAAACCTGCAAGCAACAACTCCATAACACTCACTCACTGTAACAGCTTTGTTTCACCAAGTAAAAAATACACGTTTACTAAAAGCGGAGTTTATTTAGATACGCTCGTAAATTGGCAAGGTTGTGATAGCGTTTTAACAATTAATCTTACCATAAATGAAACAACAAGCTTATCAATTTCCTTAACAAGCTGCGATTCATTGCGCTCACCAAGCGGCAAATACCTATACACTCAAAGCGGAACCTACACCGATACGCTTACCAATTGGAAAGGTTGTGATAGTATTATTACCATAAACGCTACCATAAACCAAACGCAACGCAGTAAAATTAACGCAAGTGTATGTGGCGCTTACACTAGCCCAAGCAACAAAACATTTAGCACTAGTGGCACCTATTTTGACACCATTGCAACCGCGAACAACTGTGATTCTATTATAGAAATAGAGCTTACCGTTAGAAGCGCAAGTGCAGGCTTTGATACACTATTTGTTTGCGACAGCCTTGTTTCGCCGAGTGGAAAATTCATCTATAAACAAAATGGAGTTTACACCGATACGCTCATAAACGCTCAAGGATGCGATAGTGTAATTACACTTAATGTTAAAATTGACATTCCGTCTTTTAAGAGTTTAACCTTATGGAATTGTGACAGTGTGACTTCACCAAGTGGAAAGTATACCTACACCAAAAGTGGTGTTTACTGGGATACAATTCCGGTCACAGTAGGTTGTGATTCTGTTTTTAGGCTTACCGTTTTTGTTTATGAAACAAAATACAGTACAATTGACTCTGCCAGCTGCGACCCAATGCGCTCGCCAAGCGGAAATTACACTTATAGCACAACAGGAGTTTATTATGACACGCTAAAAACCAAATGGCGTTGTGATAGCATCATAACCATTAATTATGAACGATTTGAAGCTAGCAAGACAAGTTTTGAGATTACCGCTTGCGATGAATACACTATTCCAGGTAGTAACTACACATTCTACAAATCGGGAGTTTATAAGGATACCTTTACCAACTCTAATGGCTGCGACTCTATAGTTACCATAGAACTTACGATAATTGACAATAATCCAAAAGTGAACTTTAGCAATAATACCTTAAGCGTTGATCTTGATAGCCTAAAATACCAGTGGCTCAATTGCGAAACTGACTTCGCCAAAATTGACACCGCTACACGCCAAAAATTTAGACCAACCAAAAGCGGAGAATACACGGCGGTAGTTTTCGAAGAAAGTTGTGCCGATACAGCCGCTTGCTTAGATGTGGTGATTGTTGGAAAGGAAGATGTTGAAACTAATGAGATTTCGGTTTATCCAAATCCAGTAAATGATGTTCTTTTTGTTAGTTCAAAAACTCAAATTGAAAGTATAAAAATCTACGATGCAACGGGTAAGCTCATGACTGCATCTACCAAGGTAGATAATGGTATGTATAAAGTAGTGGTGTCTCATTGGCCTAAAGCTTTATATCACTTAGAAGTAACAACAACTAAAGGCGTAAAACGGACATCTTTTATGAAGAGCTGATGTTTTTTTCGTCATTAAAAATTGGCGCAATGAAGACAATATTAATCCTTACAATTTCTGCCTTAAGTCTTTTAAATGCCTTTGCATTAAATGGGCAGCAGCTTGTACATAAATGGAGTGCCACTTTTGGCGATGGCCCGAACGACCATGATGAATGTCAGAAAATACTCAAAGATAAAAATGGCAATATTTATATGGCCGGCAAACTTGAAGGCGCTGCCGACTTTGATCCCGACACATCTGAAGCCATTTTAGTAGCTGATCGAAATTGGCAGGTTTACTTGGCTAAATATGACACATCTAAAAATCTTCTTTGGGCTTTTCAGTTCAAAACAGTAGGAACGTCTGAGCTTATTGATGTTCAACTTGATAAAGAAGGCGACATCATAGTTCTTGGTGAGTTTTCACAAAAAATTGATCTTGACCCATCCCCCATTAAAGGGCGCTACCTAAAAGCTGATAATGTCAGAAATGCCTTTCTTGCCAAATATTCGAGCAGCGGTGAACTTATGTGGGGCTTCAAATTTGACGATAAAAAGGACTTTAGACCAAGTTGTTTAAGCATTGACAGTTTTAACAATGTTGTTGTTGGTGGAGAATTTTATAATACGGTAGACTTTGATCCTAGCACTAATTCTCATTTACTAAAATCTAATAAATATGGCGATGCCTTTGTGGCAAAATATAATCCGAAAGGTAACTTCATATCTGTTTTTAGCCTTGAAAGTAGCCTTTATAGCCAAGCACTAAACATAGATTTTGACCAAAAAAATAATCTAATTTTAAACGGTTGGTTTTCTGACACTGTTGATCTTGATCCTACTAAGGGCAAAGCAATACATGTAGCAAGCAGAGGAAATTTTTTTGTTGCGAAATACACAAGTTCAGATTCACTAATATGGGTAAAAAAAATGGAACGCAGTGGTTCTGTTGAGTTTACCGACATGTACTTAACCCAAAACGATGGCATTATTTTAACAGGTAATTTAGGCAGCCCCAATAGAGCTTACATTGACTTTGAGCCCGGTACTAATAATTATAAATTTAATTCTTCCGGGAGATCGAACTTCTTTTTAGCAAAATATTCAAAAGCAGGGCAACTTGCCTTTGCTACCGCTGTTATTGGGCAAGGTGAATGGAGCAATGAAATTGAAGTGGACCAAGATCAAAATATTTATTTGGCCGGAAGCTTTTATGGTGAAACGGATTTTGACCCATCTTCAAACTCAGCTACTTTTAACGCAAAAAATGGCCCGGTATTTATAGCAAAATATGACTCATTGGGTAATTATTCTGACCTACTTCAAATCGGAGAAACGGGTTATGCAAATGCCACCTGCATAACTTTTAATTCGCCGAATGATGTTTGGATTGGCGGTGCCTTTAGCCAAGGCTTTGATTTTGATCCTGATACTAACAAACTGTATAAAATTCCACCTACTCAATATTTCACCAACTCATATGCCGCTAATTATAATTTACAAAATCACGCTTTTAAAAAAGCCATTGCAATTGTAGGTAGAGAAGGTGACGATGATAATGTTCATGAACTTACACATGATAGCAAAGGAGATCTTTATGCGGTTGGCACTTTTGCAGGTACTATTGACTTTAATCCTGGCACAAAGAGAAATATGCTAAGAGCAAAAGATGAACAAGATGTTTTTTTGGCAAAGTACAGCTCAAAAGGCAAATTGCTTTGGGCCCTTAATTTTGGCGGGAAAAGGTGGAATACTGGAAATAGCATTACTTGCGATTTAGAAGACAATGTTATAATTACAGGGAATTTTACTGACACCATTTACCCCGACCCTTCAGATAGCTCAACCTATTTAATTAACAAGAGTTCGCTTGATGTTTTTATAATTAAATATTCATCAAAAGGGGAGCTTATTTGGGCAAAAAGCTTTGGTGGTGATAAGTGGCAAAGCGCATCTGCCGTCTCTTGCGATCTCAAAAACAACATTTGGGTTGCCGGAACCTTCAATTCAACTGTTGATTTTGATCCTGGACCAAATACTAATAATCTTTCGGCAACTACCGTAGACATGTTTGTCTCAAAATTTACTAAGAATGGCGATTATCTTTTTACAAAACAAATAAAAGATGGAAAAGAATCGACTGTAAGTGCAATTGCAACCGACACCAACAACAGTGTTTACCTAACTGGTTTTTATAAAGGAAGTTATGATTTTAACCCTGGTAAAGGCAGGTTTATAAGAACAAAAATATATGACTATGCACCATACTTATTAAAGCTAGACTCAATTGGTAAATTCAAATGGGCCCACACCTTTGATAAAAGCAGTAAGGCGAGCATTACTGGCCTAACCATAGACAATGGCAACAATGTTTATGTTGGTGGTTGGTATAAAGACACCCTAAATATTGACTCAATGGGTGGTTTTAAAACATATTTACCCAAACATAAAAATAATCATGATGCTTTTACAGCATCATTTAAAGCTGACGGTTCTTTTAGGTGGTCAAATACCATTGAAGGAAAAGTGGTGATTTCTACGCCCACAACATATGGTGTAAGTATTGCGGGTATAATAGACCTAACAGTTTCAGGAGATAAACTCTACACCGTTGGTTTCTTCGGGTCCGATAGCATAGATTTTGACCCTTCTAAAAAATCAAAATTTCTCTTACATACCCAGTCGAGATCTGCATTTACGCAGGTATTAGACACTCAAGGGAGTTTTATTAATGCCGTAAACGTAAATGGCTATTTTGCAGAAAACCATTGCGTTGACATAAAAAACGAAAAAATTGTAATAGCAGGTAGGTATTGGGATTCTCTAGATTTAAATCATCATCCTTACAATACCAAAATGGCTTATTCTAAAGGAGAAGATGACTTCTTTTTAATCCAAATGGAATTGGTAGATACTTGCACTGTTTCACAATCAAAAATAGCAGAAACTCGATGCGCTAAATACTTTACGCCAAGCGGCATTGTTCTAACAAAAAGTGGAAATTATACTGATACTATTTTAAACAGCAATTATTGTGATTCAATTATTACCATTGACCTAACCATTAACAATACGTACGACACCTTGCAAGTAAATGCATGTGACTCATTCATATCTCCTTTAGGCAATGTGTATTATAAAAGCGGACTTTTTACTGAGATCTATACCAACCCAAAAGGTTGTGATAGTAATATAACCTATAATATCAAGCTTGGCGAAACTAAATTCAGGCGAATTAACAGAAATGCTTGTAGCGAATTAATAAGCCCAAGCAAAAAAGATACTTACAGGGTTAGTGGAAATTACATTGACACCGTAAAAAGTGCTAACGGTTGCGATTCTATTATAGAGTTAAGTGTTTATGTAGGACAGCCCTCTATGAGTAAACTTTCAGTCGCATCATGCACTCCTGTTAAATCACCAAGCGGAAAATTCATTTACAGTCAAACTGGAATCTATAATGACACCATTTTAAATTCACAAGGCTGCGATAGCCTTATTCAAGTTAACTACACTAGAAAATTTAGTTCAGATACAAGTTTAATTATTAGAACATGTAAAAGCCTATTGAGTCCAAGTGCCAAATACACTTTTACTAAATCTGGCATTTACACCGATACTATTACCAATAGCAAAGGCTGTGATAGTATAATAACCATAGACCTTACTGTTTATGAGCCAATTGACAGCTTTATACAAGTTTTGGCATGTGATGAATACATAGCACCAAGCGGAAAACACACCTATACAAAAGGCGGAATTTATAAGGATACCATAACAAGCTATAAGGGCTGTGACTCCACAATTATTATTGATTTGACTATTGTAAGTAATAAACCAAGTGTGAGCTTTAGCAATAACTCGTTACGCATTGACCTCGATAGTCTCAGCTACCAATGGCTCGATTGTGAAAATGACTTTGTGAAGATTGACACTGCTACTCGTCAAGAGTTTAGACCAACCAAAAGCGGAGAATACACAGCGGTAGTTTACGAAGAAAGTTGTGCAGATACGGCAGCTTGTTTGGATGTGGTGATAGTTGGAAAGGAAGATATTGAAAATAATGGCATTTCGGTTTATCCAAATCCAGCAAACGAAGTACTTTTTATTAATTCAAAGTTTAAGGTTGAAAGTTTAAAGGTTTACAGCTTAGAAGGAAAGGTTTTGCGAGAAGCGAAAAATACCAACCAAATTAATATTGAGAAACTTGCTCCTTCTATTTATTTTATTGAAATTGAGACTAGTAGTGGAGTTGAGCGATTTAGGTTTGTGAAGGAGTAGCGCTTATTCTTTCACAATACTGGCATTCTGATGCTTTTAAATAAAATAGACTGTAGCTTTCAATTTGCCTGAAAATGAACTTTATTTGCCATTTAAAATTCAGGCAAAAATGAAAGCATATTGGATCACCATTTTCAGTTTTTTTACTCTAATTGCATTTGGGCAAAACCTTTCGTACAGCTGGTCGCAAATTATAGGATCTGGCAATGGAGCTGTAGCCTCATGCACAGCACTAACCACCGATAGTAATGGAAATGTATATGCCTGTGGCAAGTACAATGGATCAATGAGTTTTGGAAGTGACAGCGCTTATGCCATTATGCATGGATCTAATCCCACAGGGTTTTTAATTAAATATGACTCCTTGGGTAAAGTGATTTGGGCCAACAATTTTTTTATTTACGGACAACATGAAATAAATCAGGTTTATGTAGACAATGATGGAAATGTACTTACTTGTGGCTATTACACCCAACGCATTGATTTAGACGGCGGCCGCCAAATAGAATATGATTTATTTGGTTCGCGGTATAAAAATGGTTTTGTAGCAAAGTATGATAGCATTGGTAATTTATTGTGGGGAATTAACCTAACAAATAATAATGACAACTATGTAAATAATATTTGCACAGACCATGATAATAACGTTTACATTACAGGCGGTTTTAGTGGCTCAGTAGACTTTGATAACTCAGCGGATACTGCTTTGCTCTCTGCCCAAAGCAGATTAGATGCTTTTATTGCAAAGTATAATAAAAATGGACAACATATTTGGTCGTTTAACATTGCGTCTAATGGAGATGACTATGGGCAGAATATTATAGTAAACAACAGTCAACAACTTATTGTATCAGGTGCTTATGCTGGCCAAGGCAACTTTGCAAAAGGGAGCAAAAACTACAACTTAACTCCCAATGGTGGTATGGACGTTTTTCTTGCAAAATATAGCTTAGATGGAGCAGTAGATTGGGTAAAAACAATTGGAGGCACGGCAAATGACTATCCAACAGACTTAAAAGTATCTAAGGGTAATAGCTTATTTATATCAGGATATTTTGAAGGAACAGCTGATTTTGACCCGGAAAGCAGCAGCCTCAACATAACATCAATTGGCGACGATGATATTTTTATAGCAAAATATGACTCTGTTGGTCGTGTGCTTTGGGCACATGGGTTCGGCTCAACCAGAGCAGATGTTTCAACTGCTTTGGCCGTTGATTCTAATGCAAATTGTTATATAGTTGGTAATTTTAAGGATAGTATAGACTTTGACCCATCAAATGCAAAGCATATACTAAAAAGCCATTATAACGGCGATATGTTTCTTTCAAGCTTTGACTCTGTTGGAAATTTTAGAAGTGCTTTTAACATCGGAAATAATAATAAATCATCTGTAAACACTGTAGCCACTGACCATTTTGGAAATATAATTACTGGTGGGCTCTACTTGGACTCAATAGATTTTGACCCTGACACATCAGTTTATACAAATCAAGATATTACAGCCCCTATTTCAAACGCATTTATTGCTAAATACAATCAAGATTCATTGAGTTTAAACGACGTTTGGCTTACAAAAAGTTTAAAAGGAGGCAGTGATTATGTTACAGATCTAATCCACGATTCATTTGGAAACATTATAGTTCTAGGCAGGTTTGAAGGTGACGTAAAATTTGGAAAAGGGAAAAATAAGGTAATATTAAACGCCATTGGAGAACAAGATATTTACGTAGCAAAATATGATACGCTTGGCAACTTACATTGGGCAATTTCAATTGGTGGCTTATTAAACGAAGAGCCGAGAAACATTTCCGTAGATAAAGCAGGGAATGTTTTTGTATTGTCTCTCACCAAAAGTGATAGCATTGATTTAGACCCTAGAGCAAATAAAACATACTTCGTTCAATCAAAAAAAGGCACCAAACCTAATGGAACCCTTATTGCGAAGTATAGTGTTCAAGGTGAATTTGAATGGGGCTATAGTTTTTCAAGAGATATTCATTATTACATAGGTGAAAATTTGGTCATAGATGAAAACCAAGATGTTTGGTTGTCAGGAAATTTTTGGAATACAGTTGACTTTGACCCTGGTTTAGGAGAAACAAAACTTAGAAGTAATGGCACTGATGGATTTCTTTTAAAATTTAGCAATAAGGGTAAATTCAGATTCGTCAAACAAATTGGTTCTGAAGAATTGGATGGTCCACAATCTGTGGCTTCGAGTCAAAAAAATGGCATTTATCAAGCAGGTATTTTTATAGACTCATGCGATGTTGACCCAAGCAGTAATGTTCATATGCTAAGATCAACAGACCCTTATGGTTACTATCTGGCAAAATATGACACATTGGGCCAGTTCATTTGGGCTAAGCAGTTCTCTGGCTCTACCTATTGGTCGGCAATTGATCTTAAAATTGATCAAAATGAAAACCTTTATATGATAGGGGATTATAGAGATAGTATCAATTTTAAAGACACCACGCTAAAGGCAAGTTATGCCAGTTACATTGTAAGTTTTAATTCACGATCACAACTCAGATGGGCATACACTCCTGTGGCTCGTATTAACTCCATTGATGTATTAGATTCATTAATTTACCTATATGGATCTTTTACAGGTACAGTTGATTTTGATCCTTCACCTACCAGTTCAGCAACTCTAACCACTGTAAATAATATTTATAATAGCTGCAGTTATGTTTTAAGGCTAGATACCCTAAATAATTTTAGGTCAGTTAATAGGCTTATATTAGGTGGAAAAATCACTGCTTTAAAAACAGGCCTAGCAACTGGGGCTACGCACAGTATATCATTTGATTTATCGGTTGACACCTTTAGAGAGCATTATTTTAGGGGCCGTGGTGGAAGCGATGGTTGGATTGCCTATTACTCCTTTAAAACCCCTTGCAAAACCTCATATTCAAATACTAATATCACAGCCTGCAATCCATATAAGCTACCCAGCGGCAGGTGGATTAACAAAAGCGGCTATTATATAGACTCAGGCAAAACCAAATCAGGATGCGATACTATTTTAATGGCCAACATCAAGTTAAAAGAACAGAGTTTTAATACGATTGATACAACAGTATGCCACTCATACAGGGCACCTAGTGGCAAAGTAATTAGAGTTTCAGGAAATCATACCGATACTATAACTAATTACCTTGGATGTGACTCGATTCTTACCATTAAACTAATTATTTTAAACCCTTACACATCGCGTACTTACAATATTTGTGACACTCTGATTTCACCGAGCAGTAAATACCACTATACTAAACCCGGAGCTTACTGGGATACTTTACCCATTTCAGGATCATGCGACTCGTTAATTCAACTAATTATAAAAGATGGTAATACTAAATCAAACCTTGTAGCAAGCACCTGCTCAACTTATACATCACCAAGTGGTAAGTATATGTATTCAAAAGGTGGTACTTATTCAGACACCCTCATAAATCAAATTGGTTGCGATTCCATTATTACTATTAAACTAAGCATTGATACCCCTATTGATTCAACTATTTCAATTTTTGCCTGTGAGAAATATCTATCGCCAAGCGGCAAAACTACTATTACCAAAAGCGGGCAATATTTAGATACAATTAAAGCAATAAATGGCTGCGATAGTTTGGTAATAATAAATGCAATTATTAGTAACTGAAGTTTCGGAGATAAATATAATGCGATTTATGTTAACTGTTTGGGCTTA
>JBMYOR010000003.1:0-4942 GCA_049599535.1 Bacteroidia bacterium
GCCGAGAAGTAAACATAGTACGGCAAGACCCCTTTTATGTACACCGACTTTTTGAATTCACTCCAATAGGATTCAATGCTTGCTATAATAAGAAGTTTAGGGTAACTTTAGAATGGGTTTTAACGGACATTGATTATTACCATACCTTTACATTTCCACCTGAATATTCATTAAATAGACATTTTTCTTCCTCCGCAAGTAGTTACTACACCCGATTTAAGACATTTAGAATTGGGGCATCTTACAAAGTATATAACGACCGTAGGTATAGCGCTTGGCTCGGTTTGTCATTTAGTCTATATCACAATATTTTTAAAAGGTCCGATCGCTTTTATTCTGGGGCATCTCTAAATGATGGATTTTTAGATGAAAATTTATACACTGAAAGTCTTGCAATTGAGAAACAAGGAGCAAAAAGAATTTGGGAAACATCGGTATTCGCTAAGCATATAATCACGTTTCCAAGACGCGAATTTGTTTTTACAACTGGAGTCAAACTTTTACCACGACAGGTGTTGAATGTAAATTATGTTTATAGTACCGTCAATAGTCTAGAGCAAAAAACAGTTGAGGAAATTATTAGACCTTCTGCTTTACTATTCATAAATTTTTCATTAGAGCGAAAGATTAAGTTAAAGCATGGCGATGGAAGGTTGAAAAGGTTATTTGGCATGAGTGAATCAAAAGTGAAAGAGTAATTTTTAGCACTATTTGATTATAATCAGCACCTGCTAAAAGTAATGGAATTCGTTTTGCTTTTAACTGTTTGCATAAGCCACTCTGTGCACTCAAAATTCTTAGTGCTATATTCAAATAGCCTTCATTTCCTTTAAATAATTTTGAAAACGACGAAACATCAGCTTCCTTTAATTTAAGCAAATGCTCAATTATGCCTTTTCTATTAAGTGCAGATACTGTAGGGGCGGTTACAATACCATCAAGGTTTCTAAATAAAAGGCTTTAATACGCTTTTTTGTTTCTATTTGAAATCATAGCAAAGCTTTGGTGGTGGTAAATATAAGTTTCAAGCTTTGTTTGGCCTCTAATAAAAACAAAACCTAGAAGTTCAACGTACTAAAAAATCACTTTTTGCAATTTGCAACCATCTTTCTCGTTTTACCTTTAAACTATAACTATGAATCGACTTATTCCATCAATTTCAGCTTTGTGCTTATTTATATGCCTTGCATCATGTCAAGGAGATGAACTGGTAGAAGTGGTTGAACTTACAAAGCCAAAAATTGAACGTACTTTTTATTTAGAAGACAATGGCGAAGAAAATGGGCGAAAGGAGTATTTCTATAATTCTGAAGGTTTGTTGGTAGAAACCCAAGCTTATTATAAGGGCAACCCAACATGGAATCGGATAACAGAGTATAATGCTGAAGGAATGGAAGTTAAGAACACTACTTACAATACCTACCAAACAAGTACAAATTACTTTGAGTATAACAGCAATAACCAAATTGCTAAATACTCAACCTTTAAAGTAAACCACGACACCAATGGTGTTGAAGGCTACAAAGAGCAGTGGTACACAGAGTATTTTTACGAAGATGATAAGCTATCGTTAGTAAAACACTCAGATGGAAGGTATTCTGAGTACACTTACCCCAAAATCAACCGAAAAGTTATTAAAACCTATAACTCTGATGACTTTTTAACGGGCAAATCAAAGGTGTTTTACAAAAATGGTTTAGTTGTAAAAGATATTCGAAAGCGATTTACAGATTATGAAAACAGTGAAAATAATAAATGGGAAACTCTATTTGAATATAACGAGAACCATCATTTGTTAACTAAAACGACGAATGGTTTTTTAACTGAACAGAATACTTATGAAGGACTAAAACTAGTGAAAAAGGAGTTGTTCTTTGACTTAAGTGGTTCAGAAGGTTTAATATTTGACCCAAATCCTAATCGATATATTGTTTATGAATATTAGGAATTTAACCTAATGAAACTAAGGCGGAAGCTGAAAACCAATACTTTAAACTTATCATCCCTTACCTTGGCCGCACAACAATCCGCAATGAATTTTAGAATCTCGATGCTCGTCTTAATCTTATTGACAATTGGAGTTAGTGCATTTGCTCAAAACAAACAAAGCTTTTCCGTAAAAATTGAGCAACATATTGAAGGCGAAGGCGACGAAGTATTCACCGCAGGAAATGTGCTTTTTGTAACAGAGAGAGACTCTGTTAGCCAAAGATTTTATTTAAAAAAGTACGACCTAAATAGCGGCAAAAAAATTGGAGAAGTGAAGCTGCCCGATAGCCTTAATAAAGCACCTGGTTTTGCTATTGAGGGCGATTTCATTTACCTACACTACACAGGGGTAATCACCAAATTCTCCATGTCTAAACAAAAACAAGTTTGGCGAAAAGAGTATGGCAGCAATTGGAGTGCACATATTGGCCCCGAGTTATTGGGTGATTATGTGGGAATAGCCCTAGACGATTTGGTGCTGCTATTAGATAAAGAAACAGGAATTACAATTGCCGAAATTAGGGGAGATGATTTTGACCAATCAATTTTTGTAGTTGACGATTATTTCTTCTACGGTTATTTTGAAGATGAGATTCTAGTGGCCCATAATATTAAAACCAATAAACAGGCTTGGCAAATGAATTTAGGTGGTGATTTAGCCGTTTTTGCTCCTTTGCCTGACGGTAACACCTTGTACTTGCCCAGCTCAAGAGCTAACATGTATGCACTAAATAAAAAAACGGGCAAGCAAATTTGGAAAATGGAAGCGGGAGAAGAGTTAATGAACTCTTGCGGCAGCGGTTTTAATGGTCAACCCATTTTGTATAAAGACACACTCTATAACCTACAGCGCGAAACGGGCCTTTGGGTAATTGATAAAAACGCCGGAAAAGTAGCCGATACCATTGATTTTTATGAAAACGTAAGCTGGCAAATACACGAATACAAAGGGCAATTTATTATAGTAGGAGAAGAAACAATTTATAGTTTTAATCCAGCAAATAGAGCCATAAATGAGCTAATGAAGATACCTGACAATGATGCTTGCTACCCGACCGTATCGTTTTCAGGAACTCATATTATTCTAGAATATATAGGTTGTTATGATCTAGCGCCTAAAGTTGAAGTGTATAATCTGGAGATGCTTGTTAATGTGAAGTAGTTAAAAGGTCTCAGGTTTTTCAGATGTCCGACAGAATTGAATGTCCGACATCTACAAATCTATATTAATATTGAGCAATCGGCTTTTTCAACCAGTTTAGTATGCAAAATCTTTGTCGTTTAAATGAACGTTAAATCTCACACTTGCTCCAAGTACTTTGAAAACTTTCAAAATGGTCGAAAATCTCGCGTCCGTCGTACTATTTTCAATTTTTGATATCTGTGCTTTTTTCACTCCTACAAGTTCTCCAAGTTGCTCTTGGGTTAAGTGACGTTCCTTTCTAGCTTTTTTAATGGCGTCACCAATTAAGTCAAGACGTAATTCATTTTCAAATTCATCTCGTTTTGTTGTTCCTTTTTCGCCAATGTACTTGTCGGTCAAGTGCTCTAAACTATATGTTTTCATTGTCTTTGTTTTTGTCATTGAAGTATTGAGTGCGTAATCTTTCGGCTTTGTCGATTTGCTTTTGAGGCACTTTGCTGGTTTTCTTTACAAATGCATTTGTTGAGATCACAATTGTATCCTGTTTATCAGACTTGTCCCAAAAAGCAAGAAGTCGAATTTGTGTTTTATTAAATTTAGTCCTAAACTCCCAAATTTCATTTTTTAGCTTTTTGAAAAGATCCTTGTCGTTAGTTCTTTTGGCTCTCCAAATATTATAAAGAAGCTTGTCTCTTGTTTTGTCATCAAGTTTGTCAATAAATTTCACGACGTCTTCTAAGAATTCAACTCTGAATTTTTCTTCATCCATTCAAATTGATTTCGACAAAGATAGAGTTTCTTTTAAAGGAAACATTTTACTGTTTAGATTTTTTGCATTAGCTGTTGATCAACAAAGGGTTATTGGTGCTTGTATCTCAAAATTTAATGTTTGGTGTGAGCGATTTCACATGTCCCGTATCTGTTTGGAATTCTATCGAATTGAATAGTGGTATCATTCCTTACGCACAATTAATTTCAACTATAACAAAATCACTATCATCAGTCGCATTTATAATAACTGAATCCAATTGAATTTCCAGTAATTCTTTCGCGTTGAGTAGGCAGACTTCAGCATTTGATGGGTTTCTTACTTCAAGCTGTCCACTTACTAAGAACATGAAGCGTTGAGTTTTGCTTTTATCTTTTTCTATCAAAAGCTCACGCCCTTCTATTAAATGTTCATGCTTCAATTCCCCCTTACAGCCATTCATTAGCATCAAGTTAAAGGCCTGAGTTTTACCCCTACTTTTAGTCAAACAGCTACCACCAAAATGGTCCTGCTCAAATTGATTGATTTGCTTGTATAATCCGCTATTATGCGAAAGTGCAATAGAACCACCAATCACCATGAAGTGCCTGTCAATATTAGGCAGCGGTGTATAGGTGGATTCTTCAGTTTCTATGGTTGCAGTACTCAGCCTAAAATGAAAGTTTCTATCGGCAAATTGAGCAAGTTTTGGGGAAATAAATAGCTCGGTTGTAGAGCCGCCGCTCCATGTATTTGTTTCGAATGAGTTATAAACTTTCAATTTTCGAGATTTATAAATGCTAGAATAGCAGATTCAATTTCTTTAGCTCGTTTATAAACTAAAAAGTGACCACCATCTTTCAATTTTATATCAACGCCTTTGGTCAAGCCAACCGGAAAGGTTTGGTCGTTGGTGCCATGTATGCGTAAAACCTTTGTCTCTTCTACAAATGGCTCGGGTTTCCAAGTAGAAAGTTGTTTGAGCGCCCAACGTAAATAATGATTGCTGTGCTTGGCCACCATGCTTTTAAAAAGTGCTCTATATTCGGGCTTATTATAGT
>JBMYOR010000003.1:4952-22011 GCA_049599535.1 Bacteroidia bacterium
CCAAAGGGGTAAAGTAGTGTTGATCCATTGTTTGGCAACCAATAGGTAAAGTCCAAATCTTCGTAATATTTTAAAATACCAAGGGTTTTCATCTGCCTTACATATGGTTGAAATCAGCACCAACTTCTTGATGTTTAGGTGTACACTTATTTCTTGGGCCAACATACCCCCAAGAGAATGACCAATTATTACTGACTTTTCATCCTTTTCAATTTTAGAAGCCATTCGAGTGGCATAGGCTTCCCACGTTTCGTTGGCTAAAGGCTCAAGCCAATTAAGCTCAACCACTTCATGATTTTGAAAGTTGAATTTCGAAAAAATCCGACAATCAAAACCTAAACCGGGTATTAGATATACTGTCATTTAATAGTGGTACTTACTTACAAAGCTAGCTTTTCTATTTGGCGGTAAAAAAAGTGTGTTATTATTGGCTACTTCGCCATCAACCGATTTTAAAATGATTAACTACTTTGCGACAAGTAATTCTTTGTTGTAATAAACCGAGCCAATTAAACACAGTCATTGAAAAAAATCCAAGTAAAAAAAGGGGAAATGCTACAAAGCAAAGGTGACCTTAATACCAGCGTTTACCGAGTAGAATCTGGTTTGTTGCGGAGTTATTCTATTGACGATAACGGAAAGGAGCACATCTACATGTTTGCCTCTGAAAACTGGATTATTGCCGATAGCACAGCTCCAGGAGAAGCGGCACAGCTTTTTATTGATGTGTTAGAAGATTCGGTAGTTGAGATTAGTGAAAAGCACATACGAGAAATTACCAAGGATGAAACTGAAAAACTAATCAAAAGATTAGAAGTACTACAGAATAGAATCATCATGCTCATGAGTGCGCCGGCTATTGAGCGCTACGAGCATTTTGTTAAAACCTATCCTGACATCATCCAACGCGTACCGCAAAAAATGATTGCCTCTTATCTCGGTATTACTCCCGAAGCGCTTTCTACCGTTAAGCGAGCTTATTATAGGAGTAAGTAACACGATTACGGTAAATAAATAATAAAGAGTTAAAAACAGATTTTCGTTGGTCGCTCAAGCCGCTGGGCTTTCCTTTTTTCTTGATAAAAAAGGAAGAAAAATCAAGGACTGAATTCGTTTCTTAACGATACAATGAATGGTAATACCTAAACAAAACCAAACTTGTCGCAAGCGACTTCAAACAAGGTTTTGTTTTTAACGGTATTTCCACCCATTTCCTCTAAAACGAATAAGGTCCAACTTATTTAATGAGTCTTCACCCATTCTTAATCTACATTAATGCAAGGCTTTTTTAAGCCCACTAGGTTTGCGGCTCAATAATAAAAAATGAAACAATCAAAAGGACTTAATATAGGCTTGTGGATAGCACAAGGTCTATTAGCTTTAGCATTTATCATGGCAGGCTTAATGAAAATCACTTCTCCAATTGAAGATTTAGCCGCTAACGGCATGTCGTTTGTAACCGAATATTCTGAAGGCATGGTGCGCTTTATTGGGATAAGTGAAGTACTCGGTGCACTCGGCCTATTATTGCCATCTTTACTAAGAATTAAACCTATACTCACACCAATTGCAGCAATTGGACTAGCGACGGTTATGGTGTTGGCAGCAATCTATCATATTACGCACAATGAACCACCAGTACCCAATGTCATCTTATTTGCCTTAGCTGCATTTGTAGCATGGGGAAGACTTAAAGCAGCACCTATTCAAGCCAAATAGTAGTACCTCGGTTTAATATTAATTTTTTGCTAGTAGTGAACAACATATACGGCTCGAGTATTGACTCGGGCCGTTTTTTTATGTGCTATTCTAACAATGAATTCTATAAATTAGCGCATTATAGATTTACGCCAAAATGAAAGAACGCAAACAATACAAAAACATAGATAGAGCACATTTTATGCAGTTTTTTAGAGATGATGAAAAGCTGAACCAACTAACGGCAGATGATAGATTGGAGATTTTCAGAAGCGTTTTGGTTGGTGGCTCAGATTTAACTAAGGACCTATTGAATCAAGTTTTATCGGATTATTCTGTTGCGGATTTGAGAGTGATATTGTTATAGATGCCTTATTCATCATACAAATTAGAAACAATAAGACAACTATGAAAAGAGCCCACTACTCAAATAAAATACAAAACTTTTTAATCGAAACTGATTCGAGTATTCTGGGTGAATTAACCGCCAATCATAGCAACAGAACACTTGAAGAGTTACAAGTAAATGCATGGCGTAAACAAATCACGATTCTTAAAAATCAACTAATTGAATTTGATGGTCAAATTTATTTTGAGTTTGCAATTCCAAGAATGGGTAAGCGAGTTGATAATATTGTAATCATAAATAATGTTGCTTTTATAATTGAATTTAAAGTAGGTGATGGTGGTTATGAAAAACATGCAATTGAACAAGTAATTGATTACACCATTGATTTGAAAAACTTCCACGAAGGAAGCCATGATATTATGCTCATACCAGTTTTGGTTGCCACAAATGCAGCAAGCGTTGCTGAACAGGATAATCAGATTCTAGCTCATAAAAATGCTGCTAAATCCAATCGATTTGATTTAGCCGAGACACTTAAACAGTATTTAAAGGGCAGAAGTAAATCTATTGATATTGAATATTGGGAGAACTCTATTTATAAGCCAACACCTACTATCGTAGAAGCCGCTCAAGCTCTGTACAAGGGTCATAATGTCAAAGAAATCACTAGATCAGACTCAGGAACTATTAATCTGTCTAAAACCGCAGAGTGCATTAATTCAGTCATTGATAAATCAAAATCAAAAGGAATTAAATCAATTTGTTTTGTGACCGGAGTTCCTGGAGCGGGAAAAACCCTGGCAGGTCTTAATATAGCGGTAGAAAGAATGAAAACTGATGAAGATGAGCATGCAGTTTTTTTATCTGGGAATGGACCTCTAGTTGATGTTTTAAGAGAAGCGTTAACAAGAGATGAAGTGTTAACGGCAAAAGAAAATGGCGAAAAGCTGAGCAAGAAGCAGGCTGCAATTAAAGCAAATGCCTTTATTCAAAACATTCATCACTTTCGAGATGACAATTTACTTTCAGATAAAGCTCCAATTGAAAAGGTTGTAGTTTTTGATGAGGCACAAAGAGCTTGGACTAAATCCCAGGCAAGTTCATTCATGAAAAGAAAAAAGGGAGATGACAACTTTAACAAATCCGAACCTGAATTTTTGATTGAAGTAATGAATAGACATTCTGATTGGTGTACTATAGTTTGTTTAATAGGTGGTGGACAAGAAATTAATACAGGTGAAGCAGGATTGGAAGAATGGGTCAATTCACTAAAAAATCATTTCTCAGACTGGGATATTCACTATTCAAGTTCAATATTGATAAGCGATAATTACCTGAAATCTGAAGAATCAAAAAAATGGTTAGTTGGCAATGGAATTAGCGAAACAGAATTACATCTGGCAGTTTCAATAAGATCATTTCGGTCTGAAAAGCTATCAAATTTCATTCACGAATTGCTTAATATCAAAACCGAGAACGCGAAGCAAATTTTCTCGCAAATCAAAAAATCATATCCCATTGTCTTAACTCGTAACCTTGAAAAGGCAAAATACTGGCTTCGCGATAAAGCTAAAGGCAGCGAAAGAATTGGATTAATAGGTTCATCAGGCGCCAGGCGTCTTCGACCATTGGGAATAGATGTTAAAAATGAAATTTCCGCGCCTAGCTGGTTTTTAAATGACAGTCAAGATATTCGATCTTCCTATTTCTTAGAAGAAGTGGCAACTGAATTTGATATTCAAGGATTAGAAATTGACTGGGTCTGTGTTGCATGGGGTGGAAATTTCCACATTAAAGGAGCGGACTGGATATATCAGAATTTCAAAGGGACTAAATGGCAAAATATTAATAAGGAAATGGATAAAGAATATCTCAAAAACACCTACCGTGTTCTTCTTACAAGAGCAAGACAGGGTATGGTATTATTTGTCCCCGAAGGAAGTAAACTTGACCATTCGAGACCTCAAGAATATTATGACGGAACTTATCAGTACTTAAAAGAAATTGGAATCTCTGAAATCGAATAAATAATCCAACCTTGGTATGTAATACTTCTTCGCGTCAGATACTAAAAACAACTATGAAATCCTATCAGGGTTACAACCTACATCCCATCTTTGCTTCCTAATGGCACAGTTTACAATCAAGCACATTCTAGTCATGCTTAGCATTGGCGCATTAGCATGGCCAGCCTTAGGGCAAACACAGCCAAAAATCAAGGTGAAAAAGAATTATACTTATTATGAAAATATTGATGAGCATGTCTTAACCGAAGAGCAGCACTTTGATAGAGAAGGGCAAGTGGTGGAGCGTCGATCTTATTCAATGTCTTATGGACAAGCAGACCTGCGCCGTGCCTATAAATACCAAGAAGACACAACTACCGAACTCGCCTACACGAGTGATTTGGGCAATACGCTCTCATTTAAAAAAATTACGTTTGACAGTGCAGGCTTTACTATAAAAGAAACCAAGTCGTTTCAAGCTAATGGCAAAGACATTAAACAATTTAAACGGGAAATCTACCTACCCGATGGGCAGCAAATTGTTGAACCTAATAGGTATTGGTTTAGCGCATCAAGCTTTTTGCATCGCTTTGTATCAGGTAACGATCGCCTAATTTCTTTCATCGGAAAAGAATGGAACGAAAAAGGCAAACTCATCAATCATCTCTATTGGCATACCGAACTCTACAAAAACTGGGTTAAAAAGGCATCTAACAAATACCTACTTAACAAAAAAACGGGCAAGATGGAATTGGTAGAAAGCGTTACCTTTTCTCAGTACGGATTCATTACATCTAGGGTTCGCTATAAAGATGGTGAGCCTATTTCTTATAAATATTTAAATGCCAATCAAATCACTTTTAAGCAACGCGATAGTTGGTATGATTATAATTCACGCACTATCGGTCGTATCACGGACTCCACCTTTATTGCCAAGGGCAGTGAAGAAAAACCAATAGTGGTGGTTAAAATGCAAATCATAGAAAAACTTGATTCTAATGTCAAGTACTTCCAAACGCTAAAAAGTGAATATTTATATGAATACGATCAAAAAGGCAAGCTAACCAAAACCTCGGTAAAACGTAATGATAGCATCAAGGTGTTGCAAATATTTGAACGTGAATATGATGGTTCTTTGTGTAGGAAATCCTATGATTATTCATCGCAAAGACTCACAAGCAATTATTATTTCGGCCCTGGCGGACAACTCTTGGGTTATGAGCAATTTGATGAAGATGGGAACACAACAAACAAGGTAAGAAACCAATACAAAGACGATAAACAAATTGGGAGCGTTGAAGAGCGTTTTGGAAACCATCGTTTCGCTGAAAATCTCAAGTTTAAATACCTTGTAAAAAATGATACGCTCTACAACTGGAAATGGAGAAGCATGGGCAAAGCCCCTCTTGAGTTGGTAGATTACTCCATCAAGTTCAACCCTTACGACAAGGAAATAGAGACAGAAGACTATTTTCCCATTTTAACCCATTATTGCACCGATAATGGATACAGCAAACAGTATTATAAAACCGAGTATAATTATAATTCGGAAAACACCTGCACAGGCTACAGCTCTTTTAAAGGGACTGACAGCAACCAAATGCAGCCCAGTAGACAAGTGATTTATGAATTTGGCAATGAAAAAGTAGAAAATGCGTTTACAACGCCAAATGGATTTAGCATTTCAAGATGGGAGCCGCGATATTATATGAGCGCCACAAAACATTACCCAACGCTCTCAAAAACCGTAAAAGAAAGGAAAGACAAGCAATGGCAAATTACCTTTTTGGCCAATAAACAAAGTACGGCTGCTTATAATGAGTGGAGCGTGAAAGAAATAAGTTCTACAACGGGAAAACTTGAATTGGATGATTATATAAAAGTAGGTATCGATACCTTAACGTGGAAGGCAGATAGTCTACCAAATTATTATAAAACCAAGGAGTATAGGGTTGAATACAACAGCGCCACTCAAAAAAACGACACCAGTTATTTTAGCATCAATACACACAATGCCAAGCACCAAGTGGTAAACCGCGTTTACTATCAATATAAAGAAAGGGGGCTTGACACGCCAAGAGCTTCACATACCACCACTTACTCTTACGATGCACAAGGTTCTATTATTTCAGAGCAACAATTCGAAAATGGTGTATTACAAAGGAGCTACCGTTTTGAGTATGAGTATTATGAGTAAGAGTTAATTATGGATGTTCGACACTTCTCCAGTATCGGACATCTCAGGTGCAATACATTTATTCTCTCTGTTTTCTTAATTTTGGTTTCTGCAGTAAACTAACAGAATTGTTAACCCTAAAACACTAATGAAAGAGCTAGAAAAGTACCATTTGCTATTGGCCGAAGTCAAACAAAAGATTGTAAGTGCACAGCTAAAAGCTGCCTTATCGGTAAATACTGAAATGATTTTTCTGTATTGGCAAATTGGTAATAGCATTGCTAACCAACAAGCCAAGAAAGGTTGGTCATCAGGTATTATTCCGCGTTTGGCCAAGGATTTAAAAGCCGAGTTTCCTGATATGAAAGGCTACTCAGAAAGAAACCTTGGTTATATGCTTCGCTTTGCAAAGGAGTATCCTGACAATTCAATTTTGCAACAGCCTGTTGCAAAATTGCCCTGGGGCCACAATATTTTGCTCATTGAGAAAATCAAAGACCAAGAATTACGCTTTTGGTATGCCAAAAACTGTATTGAAAACAATTGGAGCCGCGAAGTTTTAGATCTTAATAAAATTGCAGTTACACAAAAGGCAAGGAAATATCACTTCTAATTTTAGAGAAACCCTACCCGAACCCTTTTCAGACTTAGCGCAACAAACACTCAAAGACCCTTACATTTTTGACTTTCTTTCGCTTGCCAAAGGCTACCGCGAACGGGATATTGAGAAGCAATTAATTCAACACATCACTAAGTTTTTATTAGAACTAGGCAAGGGTTTTGCTTTTGTGGGAAATCAATATCAAATTCAGGTTTCAGACAAAGATTATTATATTGATTTGCTTTTCTACCACACCAAACTAAAATGCTATGTGGTAATTGAACTAAAAAACACAAGCTTTAAGCCTGAGTTTACGGGTAAGCTTAATTTCTATTTATCAGCAGTAGATAGTCTTGTTAAAGACAAAACAGACAACCCAACCATTGGACTCTTGCTTTGCAAAGACAAAGACCGGATTGAAGTTGAATTTGCACTTAGAGACATCAACAAACCCATGGGAATAAGCGAATTAAACCTAGTAGATCATCTTCCAGACGACCTAAAAAGTAGCCTTCCTACGATTGAAGAAATTGAAAATGAGTTTATGGACACTAACTCAAAGAAAAGTTAGTTTAGAGATCCAAGGTTAATATGGCAAGGATAATTTCTAATGATGATTTGTTGCAAATCAGGGGTAAATATTGCTGCTTTTTGTATCAAATCAGGGGTAATTGTAGTGTAATAAGTCAGGCCACTAGAATTTTAGAAGCTGAGATTACTATAAGATTTCAGGCAATTTTGAAATTATGTGCCAATATTAGGAATGTAGTAAGAGACTACCACCAGTTGGGGATAGTGGTTCAACTAGAAACTAGAGACACGAAACTTCAGATGTCCGACACTTTAAAAGTGTCAGACATCTCGTTTTGAAGACCTAATAAGTTTGTAAAAGAAAGAAACTAAAGCCTTTCATTATTACAAATTCAAAGCTGTCAGGTCTATAACCTGCCCCATCTTTGCAGCCATTTAGCCAAAAGGCGCAAATAGCAGAATACGATAAATGGATAACTACTTTCCGCAACAACGATATACAAGCAAAGGCGAACCCGAATTAGGGGTGGGCATAGTACAAGAAACCAGCAAGGGTAAAGTCAAAATTTTCTTCCCGCAAGCCAAAGAAACAAGGCTCTATGCCACCGAAAGCGCCCCGCTGCACCGTTTGGTTTTTAAGCCAGGCGATATAATAAAAGACGCCGATGGTAATGATTTTAAGGTCATCGATCTTGAATTGATCGATGATTTATACGTGTATTATGGAAACGATGAGCAATTATCAGAAGCCGATTTAGGTGACGTTTCTGCTCAGAATAGTGTGGTAGATAGACTACTCAGCGGTGAAGTTGATGCACCAAAAGATTTTGCCCTACGCAGAGAAAGCCTGCAGCATGAATACCACAGAAGGGTATCAGCTGTAAATGGCTTTGTGGGCGGCAGAATTGATCTCGTTCCGCATCAGCTCTATATCGCCAATGAAGTGAGTGATCGTTTTGCGCCACGAGTTTTACTTTCTGATCAAGTAGGACTCGGTAAAACCATTGAAGCTTGTCTCATTTTGCATCGCCTGCTCTTGAGCGGACGTATTTCAAGGGTTCTGATTCTAGTGCCCGAATCATTGGTGCATCAGTGGTTTGTAGAGGTATTGCGTAGATTCAATATGTGGTTCAACATTTTTGATGAAGAACGCTGCGCCGCTTTGGAAGAAGGTGCTCCTGATGGCAACCCTTTTCTCGACAACCAATTGGTTTTGTGCAGCACGGAGTTTATGGCAGCTTCGGCCAAAAGAACCAAACAAGCCATTACAGCCGAATGGGATATGTTGGTGGTAGATGAAGCCCATAACTTGAAATGGTCAGTTAAGGAGACGAGCCCTGAATATAGTGTGGTTGAACTGTTGAGCAAAGTAGCCAAAGGTTTGCTGCTACTTACCGCAACGCCCGAGCAATTGGGTGTAGAAAGCCATTTCGCGCGCTTAAGATTATTAGACCCCAATAGATACGCTAACTATAACACTTTTGTAAACGAAAACCATCAGCATGGCCATGTGGCCGACCTTGTAGAGAAGTTGGATACAGGCAAAAAACTTTCAGCTAAAGATAATAAGCTCTTGTCCGAATATTTCGATAAAGAAAGAATAATAGCAGCCACCAATGACGATACCAAGCGAGAAAATCTAATAGAAGACCTGCTCGATCAACACGGTCCGGGTAGGGTGTTGTTCAGAAATACGCGTGCTGCCATGAAAGGATTTCCAAAGCGCAAGGTGCATCTATATCCTTTAAACGCAGCGGCAGAGCAAGAGATTTGGCAAGAACGCATGCAAAAGGAATTTGAGCGAGACCTAGATCCAACCCCAACCAAAAGAGCACCTAAATATTGGTTTGATGAAGACCCAAGAGTGGCTTGGCTAATTGAAACCATTAAGTCATTAGAATCAGAAAAAGTACTGCTCATCTGCAAGACTAAGGCAAAGGTGTTGGCATTAGAAAAAGTGCTTTCAGAGCGTGAAAACATAAAAGCAGGTATTTTTCATGAAGAGCTGACCATAGTGCAGCGCGATAGAAATGCGGCATGGTTTGCAGAAGCGGATGGCGCACAAGTATTGCTTTGTTCAGAGATTGGTAGCGAAGGGCGGAATTTTCAGTTCGCGCATCATTTGGTCTTATTTGATTTGCCGCAACATCCTGAGTTATTAGAGCAGCGCATTGGTCGTTTAGACCGCATAGGCCAAACAGAAGATATTCATATTCATGTGCCCTATTTGGAGCAAAGCCCGCAAGAAGTATTGGCCCATTGGTACCATAAAGGATTGAATGCTTTTGAAGAAAACCTAGAAGGCGGCAATCAGTTCTTTGAGCGATTTGGTAAAGAAGTATTAGCATTGGCTCAAAACCCAAAGCCCGAAAAAGAAGCGCTTGAAAAGGTAATTGAAGAAACTTCAGCCTATCAAGCAGCACTCAAGCAAAAGCTTGCCGAAGGACGAGATCGTTTATTAGAGATGAATTCTTTCCGTCCAAAAAAGGCAGAAAAGCTCATCAATCAAATTCAGCAAGAAGATAACAATACTCGTTTAGAAAAATACCTAACACGGGTGTTTAACCATTATGGTATTGATATGGAAGACTTGGCCAAACGGACCTATTTCCTAAAATCATCATCCGTATTGGCCGGTGTGTTTCCCGCCATTCCACGGCAAGGGCTTTGGGCCACATTTGACCGCCAAAAAGCACTGAGCCGAGAAGATATAGCCTTCTTGAGTTGGGACCATCCCATTTGTACCGATGCCATAGACACCGTGCTAAGCTCAGAGTTGGGCAATGCTAGTTTCGGTATTCTAAAGGGGGGCGGCGCTCCGGGTTTATTTCTAGAATTATTATTTATTCTCGAAACTCCAAGTGCTCAAAACTTAGGTATCAACCGCTTTATGCCCAACACACCCATTAGAATTGTAGTAGACCACACGGGCGAAGAAGTAACCGATAATTACCCTGAAGAATTACTCAATAAACAATTGGTAAGGGCACAAATAGAGCCTTTACTTGACAATGAAGCTTTGGTAGAAAATGTAATTCCAGCTATGGTTGCTGCTGCAACTGAAATTGCCAATCAACAAGGCGTACTGGAAAAAGCCAAGGGACTTAGGAAAATGACTACCCAACTCAATCATGAGATTGACAGGCTGCAGCGACTACAAGAGAAAAATAATAATATTAGACCTGAAGAAATTGAGATCGCCCAAAAGGAGCAATCAGTTTTGAAGAATGTGATTGGTGATGCAAGGGTGAGATTGGATGCTGTGCAGTTGGTAATGGTGCAGTAAGGTATCGGTGCCGGATTATTAATCGGCGCAGGAGCGCCAACTGATGTTTCATTTTGAAGCTGGAGCTTCAAAACGGCTGTTTTGGTGAGCCATCAGGAAGCTCCAGCTTCCTGATTTAGATATGAAAAGGCGCTCCTGCGCCGAAAAAACCAAAATCAAAGCGCCACAACCGGAATCGGCGAGTTTGGATTTGCAGAACTCAAGCGCCAATATTCAGGTTCTTCCACAAAGCCTGCTTCAACCGGATTCATTTCAATGTAATTCAATTTTTGAAGCGTGAATTCATGCGAATAGCAAATTTTCGGCTCATTATCATGCGTCCAAACCTGAAAGTCACGATCATCTTTTTGAGCGTGGTATTCGAAAGCGTTAATGAATCGCTGCCTTCTTGAAAGTTGTTCATTTTCTAATATTTCGAACTTGATTTCTCTGGCAGAAAATGATTTAAAGCTTTGAACGATTAGTCCTAATTTTTCTTTGGTAGAGTTGGCCAGCATATGAATATGGTTTGGCATCACCACATATCCAAAAACTTGCAAACCCTTATGATCAACGGCATGAACAATGTTTTTTACCACAATATCTTGGTAGCATCTTCTGGTAAATACTTCTTGCCAGCCTACAATGGTCATGGTGAAAAAGGTCAAATCATAATCTGGGAAAGGTGTATTGGTAGCCATAAGATTTTGGTGTTAAAAATAAGAATTTCGGCGCAGGAGCGCCTACCTATGTTTCATTTTGAAGCTGGAGCTTCAAAACGGCCAATTGGATAAGCTATTCGGAAGCTCCAGCTTCCGAATGTGAGTATGGTAAGGCGCTCCTGCGCCGATTTATCACAAAGCCATAACCAGAATCGGCGAATTAGGATTGGCCGAACTCAAGCGCCAATATTCAGGTTCTTCCACAAAGCCCGCTTCAACCGGATTCATTTCAATGTAATTCAATTTTTGAAGCGTGAATTCATGCGAATAGCAAATTTTCGGCTCATTATCATGCGTCCAAATTTGAAAGTCACGATCATCTTTTTGAGCGTGGTATTCAAAAGCGTTAAGAAAGCGCTGCTTGCAATTTGTAATTAAATATTCAATATGAGTGGTTAAGCAAAGCTCAAATGGTAGTTTACGGTTTTGGTTTTACCTTCAAATGCTACAATACCCAATTCCATTAAATCAGCAAAATCGCGCTGTATGGTTTTTCGATCGCAGCGGTACTTCATTACCATTTGCTTTGTAGTTACATTTCGATTAAAAATTACATCTCGTAAAATGGCTTGTTGGCGCTCATTTAAAGCGGTTATTTTTTTATGAAATTTTTTAAAACCCATTTCAAAAAAGTAATTAAAACTGTTGCGAGCTATGGGTCTCATTTTTTTATAGTTAACAGATTCTTTTAGCGATGTTATTAAGTTGTCTTCAACATCTGCTAAAGATTCGCCCAATATGGTAAAACAGTTTTCAAAAAAAGCAGTGAGGTCTTCGCCTATTCGCTCTTTTGCATTAATCGGAAAAAGAGAGTTGAGCTTAATTGAATTGTGGGTATTCCAATCGTTAAGCATGTATTTTTCAAAACTTATGAGCCCATTAAAATCGGCATCTAAGTTTTTTAGTATGGCATTAAAAAAGATGAGTGAATATGCTTGATTGAACACAATAAAGGGTTGTACAATATCAAATAGCAGATATACACTTAAGGCATGTATAAAGGGGTAATTCGGAGATGCTTTTTTAATATGTTCTAATAAAAAACCAATTAAATCATTTAGTTGGTCATTTTTTGGCGGTTCGTAGTTGGCGGCTATATTCTGTTTTTGATCAAGATTTCTGAGTATGCCACCGTATTTTTCTTTGTTTGTACCCCTAAGCAGTATTTCATGCCCTTTTTTTAGCTGATTTAGGTTGATAGTTTCAATGCGCTGAGATATATATTTTTGGCATTTATTGTAAGCGCTTACTTTGTGTTTTAGCTCTTGATCTGCTTCGGTATTATTGGCCAAAGCTTTTGAAACATCGTTATAATCGCACTCATATTTTTCTTGTACAAGTGTAGCTCTAATTCTATCAATGGCTGATGCTTTGCTTAGCTGATCAAGTATTTTTAGTTCGGGTTTTATAAAGGCGTACAAAGCTTTTAAGTAGTGAGCTTTGTCAACTCCCGACCTTAAATATTTGTTGAAATCGTACTTAGGATAAGGCACTTAAATGCGAATTTTTTCAAAAGTATGACACAAAAAAAGCACATGCATAAATTGTACATGTGCTTTATGTGTTTTATTTAATTAATGCTGGGTTTAAATACCAAAAGCATCTTTGATTTGATTTACAAAATCAAGTTTTTCCCAAGTAAAAAGCTCTACTTCATGTTCGGCTTTCTGACCCGCGTTCTCAAACACTTTAGTTACCGTTTTTGGTTCTTTACCCATGTGCCCGTAGGCAGCGGTTTCAGAATATATAGGGTTTCTAAGTTTTAAGCGAGTTTCAATAGCGTATGGTCTCATATCAAAAATCTCTTCAAGTTTGCGAGCAATCTCGCCATCGTTCAAATCAATTTTTGCTGTACCATAGGTGTTAACAAATAATCCGCAAGGCTTAGCTACCCCAATGGCGTATGATACTTGTACCAAGGCTTCGTCGCAAATACCAGCAGCTACCAAGTTTTTGGCTATGTGCCTTGTGGCATAAGCAGCTGATCTATCAACTTTGCTGGGGTCTTTGCCAGAAAAAGCGCCACCACCATGGGCTCCTTTACCTCCGTAGGTATCTACAATAATTTTTCTGCCTGTAAGGCCGGTGTCTCCATGCGGGCCACCTATTACAAATTTTCCGGTAGGGTTAATATGATAAGTAATCTGATCATTAAAAAGGGCCTGAATTTCGGGCTTAAGCTGTGCTACTACTCTCGGTATGGCAATTTCAACAATATCTTTTTTGATTTTGGCCAACATGGTGTTGTCTTCGTCAAAATCATCGTGTTGGGTTGAAACCACTACGGTATCAATTCTGGTAGGCTTGTTGTCGTCAGAGTATTCAATAGTTACCTGGGCTTTTGCATCAGGTCTTAAATATATTATATCGGTATTTTCTCTTCTAATTTCGGCTAGTTCTTGCAAAATACGGTGCGATAAATCAAGTGCCAGTGGCATGTAATTTTCGGTTTCGCGAGTAGCGTATCCAAACATCATACCTTGGTCTCCGGCACCTTGTGCGTTGGCTTTTGATTCAAAATCTTCATTTGTTTGTCTGTCAACACCTTGGTTAATATCGCTGCTTTGCTCGTGTATGGCAGACAATACACCGCAAGAGTGGGCTTCAAACATATACTCAGCCTTAGTGTAACCAATTTTTTTAATTACATCGCGGGCAATAGTCTGTACGTCTAAATAAGTTTTTGTGTTTACTTCTCCTGCAAGTACTACTTGTCCGGTAGTTACTAAGGTTTCGCAAGCCACCTTCGAGTCTTTGTCAAAGGCTAAAAAATGGTCGATTAGTGCATCTGATATTTGATCTGCTACCTTGTCAGGGTGCCCTTCTGATACTGATTCTGATGTAAATAAATATGGCATGTTTAGCTTTTAAATTGTGTTGGCAATGTTAATTGAATATGTCTAATAGCTTAGAAGTTCGTTTATTTTTTCAGATACTTTTTCGGCGGATGGCAGCATTAATGCTTCTTGCGATGTATTTAATGGTACGGCAGGTAGGTCAACCGCGCCATAAGTAATCACTGGAGCATCTAAGCTTTCGAAGCAATTTTGGCTAATACGGCCTGCAACGGCTTGTGCAAATGAGTTGTATAGTGTTTCTTCGGTAAGCACCATGCACTTGCCATGCACTCTTACTCTTTCGTATACCATTTCATCATCTACAGGATTCAGCGAACGTAAATCGAGAATTTCAACAGCGCCATTATGTTGTTTACTGGCATTTAGTGCCCAGTGTACTCCCATTCCGTAGGTTATAATCACCATTGACTCGCCATTTTCAATCATTTCGGTATCGGCTTCCTTAAATATTCTGGCTTTTCCGATTGGTATTACATAATTGGCATCGGGTTCAATTGTTTTGGCAGCGTTGGTGCCCGGTACTTTGCTCCAGTAAAGGCCTTTGTGTTCTAAAATTACTACTGGGTTTGGATCATAATGGGCCGCTTTAAGTAAGCCTTTCATATCGGCGGCATTACTTGGGTAAACTATTTTAATGCCTTTGGTACTAGTAAGGTTACTCTCATGAGAACCTGAGTGATATGGCCCGCCACCACCATAAGCCCCAATAGGTACTCGCAGTATGGCGTTTACCGGAAACTTACCTTGGCTTAAGTAGCACGATTTACTAAGCTCAGTAATTAATTGATTAATACCGGTAAATATGTAATCGCAAAATTGTACTTCAACAATTGGTTTTAAACCTACTGCAGACATACCTGCTGTTGATCCAAAAATATAGGCTTCTTGTATTGGGGTATTAAAAACCCTATCATCTCCAAACTTTTCGGCAAGGGTTGCGGCTTCTCTAAATACGCCCCCTAATCTTCTGCCTACATCTTGGCCGTACAAAAGGGTGCACTCGTCTTGTTCCATTACTTCTTTACAAGCAAACAAGGCGGCATCAACCATTATAATCTCGTTGCCACCTTCTGGAGCTCTCACTCCTTTTTCTTCGGTAATTGGGGTAGGTGCGTAAATATGCTTGGTAAGGTCTGTAGGCTCAGGATCGGACGCGGCAACAGCCCTTTTAAATTCGGTTTCAATAAAACTATTCGCTTCGTTATCGAGCTGAATTAATTCGTTTTTGTTAAATCCATTTTTAAGCAAATACTTTTCAAATTTTGGAATAGGATCGTCTTTTGCGTGTTTTGCCAAATCATCATCGGTTCGGTAAAACTCTTTTCGCACGCCTGAAGTATGATGCCCCAACAACGGAACTGTAGCATGTAGTAATATTGGTTTTCGCTCGGTTCTAACATAATCAATGCATTCGCCCACTGATTTATACGATTTGGCAAAATCTGCTCCATCGGTACGCATACGTTTCATGCCTTTAAACCCAGCGGCAAACTCGTAGGCATCCATGGCGCGCATTTCTTCTTTAGTAACTGAAATACCCCACTCATTATCTTGCACTAAATACATAATGGGCAAATTGTGCAATACTGCCATTTGAAAAGCTTCTGATACTTCTCCTTCGGTAACTGATCCATCTCCAAATGAGCAAACCACAACGGGTGGCAGTTCACTGTTTTCAAGATTTCGGCCTTCTTTAAACTTTATGCCTTGTGCTAAACCTGTGGTAGGTATGGCCTGCATACCTGTGGCCGATGATTGGTGTATAATTTTTGGTTTATCATCATCTTTTAAATTCGGATGAGAATAATAGCTTCTTCCGCCCGTAAAAGGATCTCCAGATTTGGCCAGCAACTGAAGCATCATTTGATAAGGCTCCATACCTATGCCGAGTAAAACACTTTCGTCTCGGTAATAAGGCGATACCCAATCACTAGGGGTTAATTGTAGACCTAGAGCTAATTGAATGGCCTCGTGCCCTCTCGATGTTGAGTGCACGTATTTAGTAATCTGTCGGTTTTCTTCATAAACACGTGCCATGGCTCTTGCACGTACCATATTGGTATACACTTTCTGTAGAAAATCTTTGTTTTGAAGCATTAGTAGGTTTTTAAAGCATCAAAAATACGCGCAAAGGCACCTTAACACAAGTTATTGGGTTATAATCAAAAACAGGTGTGCAAAAATGGGTTATCGCATGTTTCTGCGCCTATCCTGCAGGTTTTCTACCATTTGTTCATACTGGTTGTCAAAAGGTAATTTTAGCTTTTGAGTTAATTCTTCGGCAAACTCAAGCCCTTCGTGGTAATCGGTGTATTCGTCAATCAATAGTTTATTGCCCACGTTATCAACCAAATAAATATCAAAGGATTTGGTTTTAACGGTTTGTTGAGTTGCCCTCACGGCATAGGTGTTTTGTTGACTGTAAATGGTTAAAATTATCTGTTTGTAAATGGTTAAATCTTGCCATCTACCTAATTTAAATAATAAAAAATTGAAGTAAGGCTTTATTTTTTTGTGCTTAAGATCAATTACAACCCCTTCAATTGAAAGTAGCATTACCAAGCCAAAATAAAAGCCGGGTATTGCGGGTAAAATTGAGAAAGCGTAGGTTAATACCCCAGATCCGATAATGGTTAATAAACCTACCAACCCCAATTTTAAAGTAGGACCTTTTGATACTATAATTTTATCACTTGATTGCTTCATTAAGTAGCTTTTGATATAGTGGCTTGGGGTTTAATTTAAATTTACCACTATTTTAAAAGCTTCAAAGTTATTGTCTAAATCAGAAATAGTAAAGGCGCATTTTCGAGTACGGTTTTCAAGAAAAGCCCAATCAATGGCCCAATCTAT
>JBMYOR010000003.1:22021-29285 GCA_049599535.1 Bacteroidia bacterium
TCAACTTTTAGTTCAATGTTTTCTAAGGTGAGTAAGCGGTTGTTATTTTTTATAAAAAGCCTGTATTCATACTTTCCTTTCAGTTTTTTACTAATATCTTTTGCAGTAAAGTAAATATTCGATTTAAAATATTCGTTTTCGTCAACTGCCATTTTATTTAAAACCTTGGCTTCATTGGTTGTTTTATCCATATTTTGTAAAAATGCAGTTTCAAGAACGTACTCTACATTGTTTATAAGCACTGTATTGTTATCAAATACTACGGTATTTTTCGTTTTAATATAGGGAGTTAGTGTAGGTTCATTTGTATTGCGTTCAATTTTTACTTTTTGGCTAATCTCTTTTGGCAAATCACTGGTAGCAAGGTCTACAATTTCAGCTTTTTGCTTAATTGTTGTAGGGGTTACTAAGGGTTTTTCAGTTTTTTCAAAAATTGGCTCTGGCTCAATAATTTCAGACTGTTTTATTTTGGGCTCTAAATCAACAACTGGCTGTATAATTTCAGGGCTTTTTTCTTTTACTAATGGTGCTGCGGTTTTTGTACCGCATGAAGCTATAAATACCGAAACCATTATAAATGCTGCTAATACTTTCATGGCAAAATTCAATTTAGTAACAGTACCAAATTTAGTTAAGCCGGCATTTTAAAATACTGACCTAGCTCATCGTTTTATCACAGGTTATTGCTTAGGTTTTAGTTTTTTTAGTAGTCCATTTGGTATTTGCCAATTATTGACCCAACTCAAGGTTGTTTATTTGTAAAATGAGAATAGCCCATTTTTTCATTTCTGCTTTTTTATTGCTAATTGGTTTTATAAATGCAACCGCTCAAAACCAAACACATTGGTATGATTTAGTGCAAAGGCAAGATGTTAATTTTTACAACGTAAAACAAGCTTTTGATGCTGAAATTAGCTTGCTTAAACCCGCCGAAGCCAATGCCCAGCTAAAACATTTTAATAGATGGAAACATCAGGTTTTGCCTTTTACTGATGAAGTCGGAAACATTATGAACGCCACAGCAAGGCAGCAAGCTTATAAAAGTATTGAAGCAAATAAAAGATCGACAAGTGGTAATTGGTTAGAACTTGGACCTTTTACAGCAAAAGATATTTACCGTGGTGTGGGTAGAATTAATTGTTTGGCTTTTCATCCTACCGATTCAAATATTATGTGGGCAGGAGCACCTTATGGTGGTGTTTGGAAAACAATTGACTACGGTAATACTTGGACCTGCCTTACCGATAATTTACCATCTTTTGGGGTATCGGCAATTGCTGTTGACCCTAATAATACCGATATTTTATATGTAGGAACCGGAGATGGCGAAACAGGCAGAAACCCAGGCTTTGGCGTTTGGAAAAGCACCGATGGCGGAATTACTTGGCAGCAAAAGAATTCGAACATGGGCAATGTAATTGTAAATGATATTTTGATTTACGCCGATGATTCTGAAGAGTTAATTGTGGCTACATCTGTAGGTATTTATAAAACCCTAAATGGTGGTGATTTTTGGATTGAAGGACAACGCAATAATATGCGAGAGCTACGCTTTAAGCCTAACGATTATAATGTTGTTTATGCGGTTTCAACAGGGCAGTTTTACAGATCTGAAGATAGAGGCCGTAGTTGGACTTTTATTAGAACTCCACGAGCCGCCGCGCCTAGGCTTTGTATGGCTGTAAGCAAGGCCGAACCCAATTCGGTTTGGCTTGTAAGCGAACAAGTAATATTTAAATCAACTGAGGCAGGAGAAAACCTTGAGGTGTTATACCTTGAAGAAGGAGAAAGAGATTTGGGAGCTCAAAGTTGGTATAATACCGCTTGCGATGTATCGCCTTTAAATGCAAATACAATATACCAAGGCCATGTGCCAACCTATGTTGCAACAGATAGCATTACCAATTGGGAGCGCTTGCGGGGCATACATTCAGATGTACATTATATGCGACATAGCCCCCTAACAAACAGGTTATGGATTGCCGGAGATGGAGGAATTGTAAGCCTAAACGATGATGGTAAATCGTTTACTGAGCACACCAATATGGGTATTTCTGAAATTTACGAAATGGGTCAACATCCTAAACTAAACGATCATTTGCTTAATGGATACCAAGATTGCGGATCGAAATATTTTGTTGGCAATACTTGGAAAGATAGAGTGGGAGCCGACGGGATGGATTGTGTTTTTGACCAAAACAACCCTGATAATTATTTTACTACCATTCAATATGGTGATATAAGAAGGCATATTGGTGGGCCTGATGGCAAGGTGAGTAATTTTCCTGATCCGCAAGGCAATACACAAGCCACGCGCGGCCCTTGGGTTTCGCCAATTTGGGTTGATTTAAATGATAATAGCACGCTTTATACGGCGCAGCATTCAATTTATCGTTATCAAAATTGTTGGGAAAACAGCCCTAAAAAAGAACGTTGGCAAAAAATTGATAAGGGTTTACCCTCATCTGGCGAGTACACCGAAATTGAGCAAAACGAGGCTGATAACAATATTTTTTATGTGCTAAACGGAAGCTTTTTGTACCGAACCCAAAATATGCATGTAGATACACCGGTATGGGAAAGCCTTGCCGATAATTACCAACGCACAAGCCAGCTGCTCGATGTTGAAACATCAACAAGAGATAAAAACGAAGTATATGTTTCAATGAATAAAAGGGTAATTGTATCTAAAGATGGCGGTGCAACATTTGAGGAGCGCTCTGATGGATTACCCGAGCTACCTATTTATAGCTTGCAACTTGACCCAATAAGCGGTCATTTGTACGCTGGTACCGATGTTGGTGTTTATGTATTGCCCAATGGCCAAAGTGTTTGGAGATCGTTTAGTCAAGGGCTTAGTTTATCGGCCCCAGTTTACGAAATAGAGATTTTTTATGATGAAAATAATCACGATAACAGTATTATAAAAGCTGCCACGTTTGGCCGAGGCATGTGGGAGAGCCCCTTATACGGTAATCAACCCGACCCTAATTTGCCTTTTTACGCATTTATTAAAAGGGATGTTGACTTTTTGCAGCAAGCTGAGTTTACCATTAATGTAACCTTTAAAAGGGGCTGGAGCCATTACAACGTAAAAAGTTTTGATGCTAATGATTTAGAAATTACCAATGCGCAAGTTATTAGTTCAAAGGGACAACAAAATCAATGGACAATTACATTAAAAGCATTAACTGAAGGAGAAGTTAGCGTAAAGGTGCCTGAAGGTATTTGCGAAAGCGCCACGGTTAGTGGCTTGTTTAATCAAGAATCTGAAATGCTCAGCTTTATTTATGTGCAAACGGGCACGCAGTTGGGTTTTGAAGGCCCAGCAGGTGTGGGTAGCTTAGATCAAGTTGCCATTTGGTTAGATGCTACTGACCTATTAGATAATTATAGCATTGGTAATGAAGTAATACAATGGAACGATAAATTGGGCAGAAATGCCGGCGCCAATACCGTAGATACGTTGCCAGGACCTACTTTGCAATTAACAGATAGTTCTGAATTTAATTCAAATGCATTTGTAGCATTTGATGCCCAAAATTTTACGGCATTGCGGATTGATAGTTTAATTACAAAAACTAATATTAGCGCTTTTACAGTAGCGGCATCAAACACTTTACTTTTTAATGAGCACGCTTGGCTAGGCAGCAGCAGAGATGCCAATGGTTTTATATTACATAATTACGAAGAGCACAAATATGCCCGTATGATGATTTATGACTCTAATAAGCAAGTGCATAGATCGCCCTATTTACAGGTGGCTGACCCCAGGCAGGTGCACTTATATGGCATGGCCTATAGAAACAATGTTTATATATGGAATTATACCGACGCACAAGAAGGCTTTGAAACTGTAACTACGCCAAAGCCACGCTTTGAGTCTGCCCCAATAAATGTGCAACTAGGCCGAGACCGAACCGATAGATACGGAACCGGTAAAATAGCCGAACATATTATTTATAACGAGGCGCTAATGCAAAGTCACCGCACAATACTTTACAATTATTTATCAGAAAAATACGGAACTGACCTTGAAGACTTAGATTATTTTCATTTAAACAAGCCTTATAATCATAATATTGCCGGAATAGGAAAAGTAAGCCAAATTGATTATCATAACGATGCTAAAGGAACAGGGGTTTTAAGGGTAAATAATCCAACAGACCTTGATGTTGACGAGTATTTATTTTGGGCCGATAATGGTGAGCCATTTAACGATTGGACAAACTATTATTTGACCTTAAATAACGATTTAAGTTTTGAAGTATCAAAGTGCAATTGGAAGTTTGAAGAAACTGGTGATTTGGGAAAAGTAACAGTTTCAATAGATAAGGATAAACTAGATATTGATAATTATAAGTATTATATAACAAATTATGTTAATGTTTTTCAGCTATTTGAATCAGATAGTTGGATGTCGGCACAAACAAGTGTAGACTCAGGTACAGTAATATCTCTACTTAGGTTACCTATTGGCTCAAGTTTTAGGGCACCTAAAGTTTATCCTAATATTCAACATTCGGGCAATTGTATTTTAAATTTTCAATATCAACCCCTTAGCAGTACTCAACTAAATATAAGTATATATAATACCAAGGGCCAAATTGTGTACAACAACACGCCAAGCATAAGCGAGTATAATGGTATTATTAAAAAAATTGATTTAAGAAACAAGCAACTACAAAAAGGTAAGTACTATATTAGAATAACCGATGGAGATGAAGAGTGGGTTGAAAAATTTGTGATTGTGGATTAGGTGGAAATAATTCATATAGTAATTACAAAGTTTAACCTTGCGCCTATTAATGCAAAAAATAGCGACCCTAAACCTTATTTAGGTAGTTGGCTAACCAGTAGGTGTAATTTGTTTGAGCAGTTTTGTTTGCCAACTGTAAAAGCACAAAGCGTACAGTCATTTAAATGGTTGTTACTTTTTGAGCATACTACACCTAACTCAATTATTAGTAAGTATGCCGATGGCAATATTGTGCCTATTGCAGTAGATTCAACACAATTTAAAAAGCGATCAGAAATTGTAAAACATTATGTTGCCAAGCAAATTGAAGGCAATAAAGGCAAAATACTTATAACCACAAGGCTCGATAATGATGATATGCTCAATAGCAATTATTTTGAATTGCTGCAACAATGGGTAAAGCATAATTATTATGAAAAGCCAACTATTTTACAATTTACTAAAGGGAGTCAGTTTAACACAAGCACTCAAAAATGGCAACGTATTTCAACAAAAAAAGCGTATTGCAATCCATTTATTAGTTTGGTAGAAACCATTGGCCATAACCCTATTTATACTGTAAATCATATAGGGCACGTACGTATGAGAAATCATTTTGAAATTAAAAACCTTAAACATAAAAATGCTTGGTGCCAAATTATTCATAATAATAATATAGCCAATGAATGGAAAACGGGTTTGAAAATACAAAGATCCCTAAGCAACTTAAGACCTGAAGGATTTGAATTTAAAGGTTAGGTAAGGTAAATAATTGTAGGTAGGTATATAAACAGCGAATGACAGGCGTCATTTTACGGCAAAAATGCTACTGATAATTTTGAAATTACGTTTTTAAAAAAGCAAGGCGGTGGTTTAAACCTACAGGCAAGGCTTTTTGTTAAGCACATTATAAATATATTTCGAGATGCAAAACACTGATTTAAATTTAACTCAAGCACAAATTCTTGAAGCATTAAAAGATGTAAAAGACCCTGAGATACCAACTGTAAGTTTGGTTGATCTTGGTTTGATAACCAATATTGATATTAAAGATCAAAGCGAGGTGAAGGTAAGTATGATTCCTACCTTTTCGGGCTGCCCAGCCTTAGCTGTAATGAAAGAAGAGGTAAAAGCACGGGTTGAACAAATGGGGGTGAGTAAGGTATGGGTTGAAATTGACAATCAAGTGGCTTGGAATACCAATATGATTACCGAGCAGGGCCTTAAAGATATTGAGAAGGTGGGGCTATCATCTCCAAAAAAGTATTGTGGTGAGTTAAACCTTGAAGCACCACCAGCTGCCGAATGCCCAAGATGCAAAAGTGAAAAAACAGCTCAAATTAGCCCCTTTGGTCCTACATTGTGCCGTGCAGTTTATTATTGCAATGATTGTAACGAAACCTTTGAACAGTTTAAGCCCGTATAATGCACAAAAACCTAGTTTATTTATTGCTATTTACTCTAACTGCTTGTAGCCCTGCTAGGCATTTAAAAAAAGCAAAAGCGGTAGTTTATAATATTCCACCAGTGCAGATTTTGGCAGCCAACCCTAATAATGCCTTGGTAGACCCCATGTTTTACAGCGAATATTTTTCGCAAAGCATAATTAATGCACTTGAAGCCGAAGGTATTTCGGCATTTATAATGCAAAATCAAATAGGTACGGTTAAAACTGCAAGTACTTTAATTATTGAAATAGGCATGGCACATATCGAGGATTTTAGGCAAATGCCAGAGGCTCCCCAAAGTGGCTTAAAACTTATGCTTATGGGTGGTTTTGGCAGTATTGATAAAAACGGAGAAAGTATAAACGAATCGAGCCATTTTGAAATGCTAATGACCGATGAAGAAATTGCACAGGCTATAGCGGGTGATGTTACTGCTGACCCCATAAAAATTCTGCTTAAAAAAGCATCAGAAAAATTAGCGGGTCAAATAGCCGCTGATGCCATACAGCATATAAAAACTAATGTAAAAAAGTAGGGCTTCTTAATCTTGCCTGGGCTGCACTAGTAATTGTTTACTTTTAGTTTCAAAAGCTAATAAATTGCCTTTATTGGCTGTTTTTTCAAGCATTATACCATTGTCAAGTGCAATAAACTTGTCGCGGCTAGGGTTGGCAATTACATCTTCAATAAAATCTAACGAAAGTGGCGTGTGGCCATGTACCACCTTTCGGTTTTTGGTTTTCGAAAAATCAACTTCAAAATCTCTAATCCACATCATGCTTTGCACATCGTTAAACGGATTGGGTTTATTAAAATCAAAACCCGCATGCACGTACATATATTCATCGTCTTCAACGTAGTGGTACATGTTTTCAATAAACTCAAAATACAAAGGGTCAATATCAATCATTTTTCGAGCATTAAAGCTTTTCATAGTGGCATCGCCACCCATGTTAAGCCAGCTTTTTTTGATTGCATCGCGCTTAATAAATTTTAAAAAGCCTTGGTGGTCTTGTTCTTCGTAATAGCTTTTTAGCATTAAATCATCGTGGTTGCCTCTAACACAAACCACATCAAG
>JBMYOR010000004.1:0-28018 GCA_049599535.1 Bacteroidia bacterium
TGGCAAAACCGGCTTATCCATTGACACGGAAACCCTTATAGTTTACACCGTTATTACCCGACTTGAAATATCAAAATTAAGGGCAGAGATAGATCAAATAGATCCCAAAGCTTTTACGGTAATGACCCCCGTGAGAGACACCAAGGGCGGAATGGTAAGAAAACGAGTAATTAGCAAGATAAAGTAGCACATAGCATTGGTTTCTTTATTTTTGGCTAAGATTATGGAGTAAATAATGGTTAATCTCACAAAAGCCAAATTATCAAATAATGAACAAGATCGTAAGCTTATTGATCTGGTTTCGAAATTTGGTGGAGTGCTTTGTGGTGTTTATGCCCTAGTTACTTTACCTATTCATAATTATCAATACACCATAATAAGTGCCGTTACTTCAATTATTTGCTGGATGGTTTTTTGGCTCAACCGCAAAAACTTTTATACTCTAGCACTCTTATTATTTTTTATTGGTTTATCAATTATGATGGTAGTTTACACTTATTTCTTTGGAAATATAAATGCTGAAATTTACCTGATATCTGGTGGTGTTTTTAGCTCGTTTTTAGTAAAAAGAGCTAAACTGCGCAATGAAATAGTATGGGTATTTATTACCTTAATGTTTTTATTAAGTACATATATTCTTTTTAATTCAGGACGATTTAATGAAGCTACAGCATTAGAAAAACTGTTATATATACCAAATACGTTGGCCGGTATTGGTTTAATATACCTCGTAACTCGATTTTTTAGAAATAGTGAAGAACAACAACGAAATGAACTCAACCACTCAAACAAGCTAAAAGAACGTTTGATATTCATTCTTTCTCACGATTTAAAAACTCCCATTAATTCAATTAACTCTTTGCTTAGCCTTTATAAGCGTGGTCATATATCGGCTAATGATTTAGATGAGTACCTAATCAAAACTCAAGCTCAAGTAGCTTCAACATCAATACTGCTTGATAGCATGCTCATGTGGGTAAATACACAAATAGATTATTTTACACCTGCTATTAAAACCTACAACTTAGCTGATGAAATAAAATCTGATATCCAATCTTTTACTAGCAGCGGCTTGCCTATAAAGCTAAAAATTAAAGAGCATTCAGTAATAAGCACGGATATAACCATACACTCACTTGTTGTAAAAAATATTATTGAAACCTTTTTAAGATGGGCCTATCAAAATGACATTTCACTTGAAATTACGGTTTATAAAAATCACATTTCCTTTTTTTGCAACAGCAAGCAAATTCCAAAAATCAATACCGAAGCAATTCATTCTGAAATTGAATCATACCCAGGAACCATTACAGCTAAAAATAGGAATATTGGTTTAAAAATATGCACTCAACTATGTGCTTCAATAAACCATAACCTAAAGATTCAACAAGACGAACTGAATCAAGGCACAAAAATTAGCATTCATTATAATTAAATAAGGGTATCGGGAATGATTCCACAATACATTTGGATGGAATCCTGAACAAGTACGGTTCACGGTGAATTCCATCATTACTCATCAGTAACGCGCGATTTCAATCACTCGCAATAAGGATGAATTAAACGAAGAACTAATTTTTTAAGTTTATGGTACAACTTCCGATACCCTAAAATTGAAACTCGGCTTAAGGTGTCTTTTTGTAATAAAAGCGCCCCAATTCTTTAGGTAAGCACATGATTAATTTTTCAACTCCTAAAGACCAATACCATTAAATGCTCACTTACTAATACAATCGCACACCTTTTTTAGGCGATTTTAATTCAATTCTAAACACATGCACTTGTTCAGTTTCATCTTGATGTCCATTTTTATTTTCGTCAAAAGCCGCATAAACGTACATATGGTCGTTAAAAGGGTCAAATTGAGAGCTGATGACCGAATAATTATCGGGTATTAATTGCATATTCATTGCCCCGTCTAAATCAAATAAAAAAAATCTTCTTAGGTCATCGGTATTAATGTACCCATCTTTATTAGAATCTTTATTATAAGCAGATACCATATAATAATCTCGCAAAACAGCTTCACCATTTAGTGTATCTTTTGAGTCTGTTGGATAATAAAGTGTTTTTATAAGCACTGGTTTTTTGAAAAATTTAGTGGTTTTTTGGGTATTGCTATTGTAGTAATTAATGTTGATTAAGTTATAACCATACATTGCCTCAAAACCAGGCATAAAATTGTGGTTCCAATTATTTCCGTCAATATTCTCATATCTAGAATAACCAGAATAAAAAGAATTTCGGCCTGTATAGTACGTTGTATCGTCATCATCATTTACTCTAATATTTAACTTGTAAATTGGTATTAACCTGTGCTGCGGATAAGCCGTTAGCAAAACTCCGTTTGGTCGGCTATTAAAAACCACTGAGTCAGGCTGAATGCCCGTTTTATTCACGGCCTGGCCTTCTTCAGGACTTGAATTATTAACCGTAAACCCTTTGCTTGGGTATTTGGGCTCATCAGCACAACTTATTACAAAAAAAGCAATTATGTAAATTATAGATATTCGTTTCATTATTTACTTATTATATATAAGAGTTTTAAGATGCGAAATATACGCTTTTAATGTGCCAGTAAAGTTGTGGCATAACTAAAAACATAAGCTTAAGTGAGCTACTCAATTGTGGCATTTAAACTATATAAACACATTATTACAGTTCCAAAACAAGTTAGAGCGTTAGAATTATATTATCAGTGTCAATTGTTATTTACCTTATCTAAAGCAGACCTTTTGTAAAGTTAAACCATCTAATTATCTCCTAAAAAACAAACGCAATTATGGGATTTGCCCAAAGGCATAACTTCTAAAAATTTTGAGCCTTTTTCAAATCGAACCTAGGTTTAGATTGACAATCCAGATCACCAAAATCTAAATTTTAAATAATACGTACCGCAGGTATTTTAAGTTATAGGGGCATCGAGAGTAATAACATAAGACATTTAGATGGAATTAATTCCATCATTTCTGATCAGTAAGGAACGAATTCAATAGCTCGTACTAGGAATGAAATAAGCGAAAAGCTCAATTTTTGACTATATTAAACAACTCCCAATCCCCCTATTAAGTTTTTAAGCAGCAGACAATTGTTTATTGAATAGAAAATTTGATAGGAGTTGGCATTTGGCACTATCTAACTTTCTGCCAACGGCGGCGCAAAACCCACTATTGGGCTCTTTAGTATTTAGCAAATAAAAATCACAAGCCTTTGGTTAAAATTGGCATTAACCATGGCCCTACTAAGCATTTGAGACAAGGAAAACTCAATGCTATGATTTAGCATTGGCCGTATGCACAAATACAAAACGGGCTTCACATTTTTGGTAAAACGCTCTCCGAGCCTAATTGCCCATGCCATAAAAATAAATCATTAAACAAAAAGCTATTTCGGCTCAAATAGTGCCAATAATTTCTGATGGATAGTGCTTGTGATTTCGGTTAATTCATTTATCTCATAAAAGTAATCTAGCTGCCATTTTTGGGTTCTAGCTGCTTGTTTGTTAATAGCCATATCCCATGGTGGGTAAACTCTAAAAGCTCTTTTGCCTTCGTTTTTATCTGATGAAACAATTCCATGTTTTATCAATACTGCTTTTTGAAAAACAAATTGTGCCAATCTTTTCTCAGTTCGTAGGTTTACCACATAAAAATTAAAGTTATCGTTTTGCGCAAAGGGTTCAATCACTCCATTGCTATTTCTTTTCCAAAACGTAACAAATTGTCCCGCTTTTTTAGGCGTTATTTTGGCAGTCCTACTTATTATTTTTAGCCCATTTAATTCATATCGGCAGGCATCATACTCCCTGCTCTCTGTTTCAGCTCGGTAGCCCGCTATTTTTAGGCCGCATTTTTGGTAGACTTCTTTATTTATTTGATTTAACATAGGTTTCAGGTGGCTTATAAATGTTGCTTGTTTTGGTTTACCAAGTAAAAGTTATAAAAATACCCATTATGCTGTTTACCACTTAAGTTCAGGTGCTTTTTCTGTGTGAAAAAGAGAACAAAAATGCTAATAAGATTTTCTCATTTTTAAAATAAAATTTTAGGGGTATCGTGAATGATGCCAAAAGACATTTAGATGGAATCCTGAATAAGTACGAGACACTGTGAATTCTATCGTTACTGATCAGTAACGAGCGATTTCAACCCTCGCACCAAGCATGAAATAAGCGAAAAGCTTAATTTTTGACTTTATGATACAACTCCCAATACCCCTTTAAGTTTTTTCTTGGTAAGCTCTAAATACCTTAAAAACGCGCTAAATCATAAAAGGATTACACCATTGTTTCTCAGCTATTTAAGGGTATACAAAAGCCATGGCGCACCCACTGCCATAAAGCTTTTATCATGTATTTTTAGTACTTTTATAACTCCTTAAAAAAGTTATTTCTATATGAATCAACTATCCTTACGCGCCAACACGAGCACCTTCAGTTACATGTTTAGCATAAACGTTTACCAACGGTTTTGGCCGAAAGGAATACAAGCAGTTGTTTTTCAGCAATAGCAACACCTTATCATGGGATATCAATACTTTTTATAGTGATATGAACAAGTTATAGCTCATCGACTTCACGCTCTAATTGGATGACGCCGAACTGTGTATGGTAGAAGATAAAAAGTAGCTTTTCACAATTTCAAGTTTGCTTTCGGTGACGCATTTAGCTCTGGCGGACGAGTGCATTAAAAAAATAATGAATTTGGATTTATAATGAAAATCATCCAACAGTTGACAATTTAAAATTTTGGGATTTACAATGACATTCAGTTTTTGAATCGACGATTTTCAACTTGACTGAAATTTTTAAAAATAATAATTTGACTGGTTGGCGTGACAGTTCTGCAAAGCATTGACATTAAATCCAATTACTAACGACAAAGCCCCATAGCCCTAGTTGGTTTTAGGAAAATAGGGTTTTCGGCGCTAAAAAATGATAATTTTCAATTCAACGGACATTGAAACTAAAAACAAAAATTGACTTGAAAACTTTGGTTCATTCAAAATCTCGTTTCTTGGCGGACAGAAAATCTAAAAATCAAAATCTCGGTGGAAAAAGACGAGCTATAACACAGCTCATATTTAATGCGGGGTTAGCTGCTGGCGCCAAGCTTAGTTTTTCAAGCTTATTTTTGGCATCGGTGGAAAGTGAAACACTTCGAAAACCCGCACTAAACATGAGCAGGGAACGTTACACACCATGGAATAACTGTGTTGAAATGTGCTTCGAAGGACATGTCCAGAAATAACATTCGCGTCGATTGATTTGCTATCTGTCCGTCTTCGTAGCTTGACTTGCTTAGCGACAAAAAATTAAAAATAATAATAATTGAAACTTGCATTAAATCGACGATTGATAAAACCGTCAATTGAAAAAACAGAACTTGACAAATAAAATGACGACCAATTTGACAACGAAATTTTGACTGTATTACTCCATAGCCCTAATTGGTTTTAGGAAAATATTAGTAACTCGTAGGGTGATTAGGTGTAAGAAGTTATTAAGTTGTTTAGGAGATGCAGTTACACTGGTTAAGTTGGAAATACAGCTTCGATGAACGTTAAGGGCTATTTGTTGACGTTCTGTTTTTCAATCAAAGAGGAAACCTTAAAGATGATTTTAAAATTTTATAGAAGCACATTTTTTGATCTCGGTAGAAATGATGATTCTACACCACATGACGATGGAAAAACACTGTTCCTAACAATTAAGCTCTATTACAGTGCGGTGCTAACCTTCGCCAAAGGCTTCGGTGCAAACATTAAGGCCGTAGCTTATTAGAGCTAGTGTTGAACTCTGCCTTGCGCCACCGCTAAAGCTAAGGCGGCACGCGGTCCGGAGCAACGACTGGTCAATTTGCCGCTATGGGGATGTAATAGGTTTTTATCTCCTGAACTATTTGATGATTATCTGTGGTGCTTGTTTGTATGGCCAAAACGCCTCTGGTTTTAGTGTATCTGCACCATAGTTTTACCTTGTACGATGAGCGATTTGTGTTCTCTTGGATAAAATAGGTTGACTTGGACATACTTCTCCCATCCTTGAACAAAACATGGCATTTGAGTATATAGTGGCTCATTTCTCTTGGCATTGTTTAGTATTGATGTTTGGGATGTGTGGCCCGCGTGGTGAGTCTATTATCTCTATGGTTACCTTGTTGGTGTTTTGCAGTGCGGACACGTATTTGGCTTTATGTTCAGCTTTTCTTCAGCTATTTGCTGCCAGCTAATAGTGAGCTTTTGCCATGCTTCTTGACCTAGGTCTGCCTTTGCAAGATTTAGCTCAATGGGTTTGTTTCTACCCGCCAAAAAACCATAATGTCTTATGCGCATAAAACCTTGTTGCAACACATGCTGGGCAAATCGCCTTAAGAACTCAACACCACCTATAGTCACGGTTTTCCTAGCGGCTTCACTTTTGTAGACTTTATAGCTAAAACTAACATTTTGATTATCTACACTCAATAATCTATGGTTACTAATAGCCACCTTGTGGGTGTATCTGCCCAAGTATTCTACCGGGGTTTTGTTGTATCAAAAGGCCGCTTTGGCCATATATTGCGGCACTTCTCGTTCGGCTTGGGCAATGGCCGTTTTAGCTGAATTTGATTTGTTACGCAGCCATGCGTAGTCTTTTTGTACTTTGTTCATGATAATTATTTTTATATGAGCTTGACTAACGGTGGTTATTGCTTCTTGGCAGCACTAATGAGCTTTAGCTACCGGAGGTTGAGTTCAACAGGTCAAATTAAAAAGGAAAAATTATGAGTCTTCTATACTTCAAGCGATGAAATCCAAATTGAAAATACTAAATAGAGTGAAACCTAACCGACATTCATATTAAACCGGATAAAAAATCTCTTAACAAGTAAAATTCCATAGTTACCCATTTTGCATTTTATTGCCCTTTAACTAATATCAACACAAGCTTGACCCATTATCTTTGGCTGTAAATCAAAACAATGCGTTGGCTTTTTTTTCTGTTTCTTGTTACGCTTTGCACCAATTCATTTGGCCAAAATTGTGACGGCGCCGCTGTAACTACACATGAAAGCTACCTGTATGGCAGGTTCGAAACCGAAATGCAATCAGCATCAGGAGACGGAATAGTTTCGTCATTCTTTTTATATAATATAGAAACCAACTGCAACTGGCCACAAGAAAACAACGAGATTGACGTTGAAATGACCGGTAACGACAAACTACTCTACTTTACCACTCATCACCCAGGCACGGTAACTCCCCCCTACTATGGCGAAAACTTTGACCTGGGCTTTAACCCGCATACAAGTATTAATAAATACGCCTTTGAGTGGGAGCCCGGAATTGTTCGATGGTTTGTAAATGATAGTTTGATATACATTCAAAACGACGATAAAACAAAAGATCTTAAATACCCAATGGCCATTAATATGAATCTATGGGCATCAGAATCCAAAAGTTGGGTTGGTAATTGGGACCCTAAAATACTGCCACAACAATCAAAATACAATTATGTAAAATATTATAATTACACGCCAGGCAAAGGCAATTACGGAAGTAACAATGCATATACACTTGAATGGGAAGATAACTTTGAAAAAATTGACACTGCAAGATGGAATATTATAGATTACAAGAGTTTTGGAAAAAACTATTGCACATTTAGAAAACCCAATGTTAAAATTGATAGTAGCTACTTAAAACTAACAATTACCCAACCTGAATCTGAAACGGAAACCATTAACGTTCACTTTGCTCTAAACACCAAGCAAATTGAACTTGAGCCATCAGACATGGTATATCTAAACGGTACTTTTAATAACTGGTGCGGTACTTGCGAACCCATGTATTTGAACGATAATATTTGGCAAACCACCCTAAATCTTAAACCGGGCCAACATGAGTATTTATTTATAATAAATAACTGGGATCAGACAGGCCATGCCCCTTTGGGCAGTAAATGCGATTTTAACCCATGCGACGAATACATGAACTACGGCATGATTATACCTAGTGGTATCAATGAGCTTACATTAGATACCTTATGTTGGAAAGAGTGTACAAACTGCATATCAACTGGAAATGGAGCACCGCCATCGATATCAACATCGCGAAAAATAATTGGGATATATGATATTTATGGCCGCCGTACCACGCCAATGCCTGCAAAACTTATGTTCTATTTATACAACGACGGAACAGTTGAAAAGCGAGTTGATTAACCGCAAATTACCTAACACACAACTATTTGTAATTGTTACCAAAACTCTTTAACACAGGATTTACACTAATTTACATTAAAAAAACAGCCTGTTTAGCAATGCTTGGTACATTTATCAACCTAACTAAAAAAACCTTCAATGTTGTTAAAAACTCATATTACTTTAATCACGTTTGGTGTATCTATGCTCATTTCTTGTGCGCAAAAAGATATTAATTCAGAAGTATCAATTAACAGTAATGCAAACTCAGCAGTAGCCAATATAAAAGTACCACACCAGTATGGCGGTTGGTATTGCCCCGATAATTTAGGTGGTTTTCCTGCGGTAGATATCGAAAACTGGAAAAGTGTGCCCGTAGTAAATGGACGTATGGCTACAGCCGAAGAAACCCGCAACGGTACTGCCCTAATTAAGGTAGATATGGAAAAATACCCTGATGCCAAACCACTTGATATTGAAATGCCACAATTGGCCCGCTATTACTGCCAATCTTCTAAAAAAGAAGAACTAATTATTATAATTCAAGCTCTTAATATTTCTAATGACTCAATAGTAGGTTTTAGATATTTAAATGGCGGTAATGGCAGTGCAAGGTTTAATGAAGTAAGAATACTCAACAGCGCTGAGATTAATACCCTTGAAGCAATGAAATTTGTGAATATAAAAACTGAGATCTCTGCATTAAAAATGAAAACTTGGGATGTTATTACCAACCCAATTTACGCTAAAGAACTACAAGCCATTTTTGATACCGAAAATGCTTTGGCCGAAGATTGGATGAGCTCGGCTAAAGTAAATTTTCAATATGCCAATGCTGGTAAAATAACATCAGCCTTTGCTAACGAATTATATGGCAATCAATATGCACAAATAGACTATGAGAAAGATGACTATCAATACGTTGAGAAATTTTTTGTTTGGTATAATAACAAATCAAATACCACCGAATTAATAATTACCTGCGGCCCTTTTGGACTTGATTATGACAAGCAAAGTAAAATACTAAAATCTTGGGCCACTAAAGTTAAAGAGCTTAGCGAGCACAATTAATAATAATTATTTCTTTTTCAAACAGAACTGTTTCAGCCACTAAGTTTTTATGCATTTGAAATATGCAGAAAACAAAATAAAAACAGCATGTAATTCAACTAATAATAACAAATGTAACGCAAAGCCAAATTAAAACTTTGAGTACAATAAATTAACAGTTGAAACCAAACACTAAACAGTTTTAATAATAATAATTAAAGCAAAAAACTATTTGCCACACTGGTCAAATTTAATAATTGACATGTGTGGCAAATGTTTACTTTTTAGCATTAGGCTATCGAGAAAAATACCGCTATTCAATTCTATTGAATCAGTTTAATCTTATCTGATTAAAAGCAAGCAATTTCAATTGCCCACAACAAAGAATAATTGAACATTAAACTGCTTTCTCAATAAACTCGGTATATCTCAGATTTTGTGGTAAAAACTACCGAATCCCTTTTCAGCTTTTTATCCTTGATAATAAAAACGCTCGTGCACAATTTGGCCATTTTTCCATTTTTGCACGCCAACTTGTTCCATTTTTACACGATTGCCATCTTGAAAAGTTACATCCATTGATGTTTCGTGCATTACAACACCTGCTTCTTCATCAGATGTAATGGCTTTTACTTCCATTCAATGAAATTCTTTTACCATTGACAAGAACTCTTCTTCATGTTTTCTGCATTCACTTTTGCTTTCCCAAGTTCCGCGTGGTTCGGTAATTACTACATTCTCACCATAGTATTTATCAAAGGCATCTAATAGTTTTCCTTCTCCTATAAGCTTGTAAATGTCTTGTGTTTTTTCTCGTAAAGTCATGTTGAATCTTTTAATGTATGTAGGTACATATAAATTAAAATCAAATTAAAAAGTTCAGTAAAACTTAAATCATTGACCTAAACTTCAAAAAGGGATATCCTATTAGCTATACTTATAAAGTGAAAAAATAACTATCAACATCACACCCCTATTTAACATGAAAAAACCAAAATTATTTAGATAGTAAACACTAAAACCTACAATTACTCCGGATTTATGACTACCGTAGGCGTGTAAGGCGCTCTAACAAATCATCTATTAAGTCAACATGAACAAACAGATTAAGCTATGAAACAAGTTGTTGAAGCCATTTTCCCATTTTTGTGTTTTCTCTTATCAACATTCCTTTAGCAATTGCCTTACAGTAGTTTTCAAAATGAATCCCCTTTAATCACACTAAAGGTTTACCATTTTTTGATAATGCTGTGCGTGATGTGTTACAGCCAACAAGTCTCTGCAAAGTATTTCACGTTGATTTGATGAAGTAGCCGCCTCTATTTTAGGTATTTGTGCGGTATCCCTAATACCTAAAACAAAAAACCACTCATGTTATGAGTGGTTTTTTGTGGAGAATAGCGGATTCGAACCGCTGACCCCCACACTGCCAGTGTGGTGCTCTAGCCAACTGAGCTAATTCCCCATTTGCTAATAGTGGCGCAAATGTAAATTATCAGCTTATATAATTACAATGCTAAAGCCATATTTATTGTAAAATCCATTCCTTTGGCTAATTGTGGTGTAAAGGCGCCTAAAAGGGCATTGCTTGCAAAACTTATTCTAAAGGGGCCGCCACGTAAGCCAACAAATCCACCAATATTTACCCCATAAATGCCACCATAGCCTGAATTTAATCCCGCTGATAAAAAATTACCCATTCGGTAACTGTAGCCTACATTAATAAATGGTCGGGTTGAGTTTCCGACTGCACGGTTAAAACCTTGTATATAGGTAAAGTGAATGTTGTGCTTATAATATACTTTGCCTTTATTGGTCTCTTGCTCATTAATACCGTATTCGCCCGATAGGGTTAAGCGTGTGGGTATATTTACACTAAAATCATTATTGGTAATTACAGGCTCAAACTTTGATAGTAATGTGTCGTAATTAAACTGTATACTGTCTAATCCAAAAACATTTACTTTAACCCCATCAAATGCCACGTTTCCGTTGCCCGAAATATTAATTACATTTCCATTACCGTATCTAATACTCCCAATATCATTTACGGCGGCTGTAGCCTTTAAGTTTTCAAGTATTTGAACCGACACTCCAAAATCAATGCCCATTCCGCGGCCAATACCTCTCCTACCAAAACTCACCGCATCAAACTCTTGGGTTGAATCGGTTACCGCACCGGGAACAGCCAAATTAAACAGGTAGTCTAAATTAAAATCCCAAACATCGCCTTCGCCCTGATTGGCTAAGCTTAAAGTGGCATTTCTTGTATCAAAGGCAGCATAACCAATTAAATACTTCAGGTTCATACCTGCTCTAATGCTCATATTATTATTGAGTTGCATTACCGGAAAAGCCATGCCTAATGCCCACTCAGAGTACGCGTGCATACCTAAGTTAAAATCAACTAGGTTGGCAGGGTCAGCACCAAATGATGCATTACCATTGTATAATACATTAAATAGGTCTTTTCCTAAATAGGCGCTTGTGCCCACCTTAAGTCTATGGTTAAAGGCAAAAGTTACCAGTTCTTTTTTGTCTTCGCCTGTTTTAACTTTATAGGCTAAAGATAACGGAGGATACACATTAAGTCCTCCTACTAAAAAATTGGTTTCGGGTGTATTATTAACCAAATGATCTAAAACCACATGCGGTAATAAGTACATTGAGCCATCGCTATTCTTTAAAACCGGAACGCTGGTTTCATCTATTTTAGCGGTTTCAACCTTAGTGGCTACATTATAAAGCCAGTTTACATCGGCCAATGAGTTACCTAGATAAAAATTTACACCTATTAAATTTACCGAAAATGTTCTAAAATCGGTACCTAACTCTGATGGGTAATCAAAGGCACCAGGTGTTTTAAAAAAGGCATTGTATTGGTATTGATTACCGTATTGCGCATTTGCAATAAACACCCCGTTTAAAAGAATAATAATTATAATTAGCTTTTTCATTTTACTCTGTAATTTCAATTTCATCAACATAAAGCTTTGCATCTGCCTTAACTTTTGCTTTAAGGCTTGCTTCTTCTCCCAAAACCAACTCATTAGCGGGTATGCCGTTGGTGTTCATCTCGTACATTATTTTAAGCTTGCTGTTATTATAAAAATGATTTAAGGTTTCAAATGGCAAATCAATTTCGAGCTCAACTTCGGTTTTGTTTAGTACTTCAAGAGTATTGGGGTCAATGGTAGCTGGTGTAATAACAAGAGTATCTTTAAAAATACTACCTACCACTTCATCATCAGAGTTTAAAATATCAATAAAAGCCAAACCATTAATAGGCAATCCATTTACGAGCTTTAATCCTATTTTGGCTTCAACAATTTTTTGTTCTTCAGTTCCATCTTCAAAAAGTGTAATTACTGTTTTGGTGGTATCGCCCCATTCTTTATCAGGGTATAATTCAAGTTTTAAAACACTTAAAAACTCAATTGTAAAAGCAAAATTTGTACTTGCGCCAGTAAAGTCTCTAATCTCACCTTCGGTTCCACTACTTCTAAAATTATCAAGGTAAAACTCAATATTGGTTTCTACTTTTTGCGGATTATCTTCAGCGGTTAAAATTTCAATATTAAAAGTGTATTCTTCGCCAGGAGCCACAGGCCTAACCAAGGCATGTCTAAAAAACTCATCTTGGTTTTCTTGATTTCTAAATACAAGCTCAGTTCCTTTACCAAATTCAATCGGATACCCATTGGTAAAATCAACCTTAACAATGAGTGAATCGGTATGAATGGCCTTAAAGTACTCGGTCATTTCAAAAATCTGCGGATTTTTTTCAGAGCTTTGATTTGTAATTGCCGGCACCAATACTGGGCCATCCCAAAGGGCATTAACCTCTGATGCCAAAATGTTGTCTACAAACCTAATCTCTTGCAAATTGGTGAGTGCTTCAAGGTCTAAGTTCGTTTTAGCAATTGGGCCTTGAAAATGATGGGTCCAGGTATTGGGCTCCCAGGTTTCTTCTCTAAAGCACGAAGCTAAAATTAGAGCTGAGAGTAAGATGGTGGGAAGGATTTTATTTCTCATGATTATTGAATATCAAATAGATTAACAGCAAATATCAATTACAACTGAAAAAGTAAGGTTTTAAATCTTTATAACCTTTGTTTACAAACGTACATTTGCCATATAAAGTGGTAAATGACCAATATTAGAATTAGCAAAGTATCTGACTTGGCCACTGCACGTGCTTGTGCGGCTTTAAATATTAATTACATTGGCCTTAATCTTACTCACGGAAGCCCAAATGCAATTTCGCCAATTAAGGTAAATGATTATATACAATGGCTAAGCGGAATTGAAGTGGTGGCTCAAGCACACCACCTTGATGAAGTAAAGGCTCAAAAATTTATGGATTTGCTCAACTTAAAACATGTTGAGATTCTATCAGAGAATTATGTAACCGGTGGTAAAGGGTTTTGGTATTATGGCGATAATGTTGAAGATGTAAACGGCACTATTGTTTCGTTAAATCAAAATAATAAAGGCTACTTTGTAGTAACTGACCTTGAGAACATAAGTGTAAATCAAACTCATATTGATTTGCCAATTACATTATTTGAGCAAGATGAAGGTATAAACTGGGAACTGGTAGATCAAGTAATTAGCAAGCTAAAGAAGTAATTAAAAACATTACTTAGGCGGAAGCGTATTAACAAAGTTCCAACTCATTTTTATGTACTTAGCTAATAATTCAGAATCTGTGAGCATTGATTCAGGCACAAGTACATAATCTCTCATAACTGCCCCATGAGACATGAAAATACCTGAATCATAGATTGATTTAAATTTAGCTTGTTCATCTTTTGACAACCTAATGCCCAACTGGTTTTCTTTATTTAAAATTGAAAACATGTAACCGTTTGCTGATGTGTAAGGCACTGTTTTACCTTTTCTTTTCAAGCCATCTATTCTATTAACAGCTTCATCATAAAGCGATAAGATTTTAATATCAATTGACATAATTTAATTATTACTTAGGAAAACGCATTGGGTAGTCTACCCGTACCTTACCTTTTTTGATTTTTTCTAGCTTGCTTTTAAGTAGTCGCTTTTTAAAAGGCGATATTAAATCAGTGAATAGCACTCCTTCTAAATGGTCAAATTCGTGTTGAAATACTCGTGCCAGCAAACCATCAAGTTCTACTGTTTTTTTATTAAAATCTCGATCGTAGTAAATTACATCAACACTCTCGGGGCGTACTACTTCTTCTCTAATATGGGGTATACTTAGGCAACCTTCTTCAAAACCTATATCATCTCCAACAAAAGCGTCAATTTCAGGATTTATAAAAACTTCTTTAAACGCCTTTTCTTTGTCTTCTTCATCTTCGATCGAAACGCCTGTGTCGAGCACAAAAATTCTGAGCGATTCGCCAACTTGGGGCGCTGCCAACCCAATTCCATTTGAATTATACATGGTTTCGAACATGTTGTCGATTAGCTCTTGCAAACCCGGGTGGTTAGGTTTTACATCTTGTGCTTTTGTTTTTAATACCGGATCGCCAAGGGCTCTGATTTTTAGTATCATAAGTTGTTTTCTTCCATGTAGCGCTGCAAAATTAGCGTAGCACTTACTTTATCAATTAATTCTTTATTGCGTCGTTTTTTCTTTGGCACCCCAGCTTGCACCAAGCTTGCTACAGCATTTTGGCTGGTTAGGGTTTCGTCTACCCCCTCGAGCGGTAAATTGGGCATAGCCTTGTGCAACTTATCTAAAAAAGCTTCAATTTCTGTAGCAATTTTTGATAAGGTACCATCCATTCGATAGGGAATACCAAAAACAAAAATATCAACGGGTTCTTTTTGGCAATAGTCAATTATAAAGTCTAAAAGATTAGGCGTGGGAACCGTTGTAAGCCCAGTGGCAATAATTCTTTGCGGATCAGTAACTGCTAAACCGCAACGCTTACCACCATAATCAAGTGCCATTATTCTACCCATTTACCAATTTGCTTTTAGGTTTAAAACTTACCAAATACACGCCTGCAAAAATAAGCCCTGCATAAATGAGCATAAACCAATTAAAGGAATAGCCTGCCCAGGCCACCGCAAAAATGGTTGCCAACAATGGCTGCAAATAAATATAAACCCCTACTACACTTGAGTTTACATACCTTAATGCCCAAGCGTTTAATAAATAGGCTAAAAAAGTGGTTCCAATTACTACAAAAACCAATCTGGCAACAATACCTGCATTAATACTTGCCCAATTGGCTGAAGCTAGTTCGCTAAATCCAAACGGAATCACCATAAGCAGGCCAAATGTAAAGGTCCATTTTACCACCGTAAACGCATGGTACTTTGCCATTAAAGGTTTTACCATAACTAAATAAATAGCATAAGATGTTGCGTTGGCAAATACCAAAAGATCGCCTTGCCAATTAATGCCTGATACTTGTTTTGACACGCCCAATGGATCTACAATTTGCATGATTGCCCCTGTCATTCCAAAGGCTATTCCCAGTATTTTTATCCAGCCAACACGCTCTTTTAGTAATACGGCCGAAAAAATCAAAACAATTACTGGATTTATGGTCATTATAATACTGGCATTAATGGGCGATGTAAGCGACAAACCTTTGAAAAAACAAAGCATGTTTGTAGCCACGCCAAAAAATGCGCATACTGCTAGTTTTAAATAATCAGATTTTTCGGTAATTTTTTCCTTAATCCATATCCGGTGGGCTATTAAAAAAAACAATAACGCACCAACTACCCTCAGCAAAATAAAACCAAATGCTCCTATAAAATCGGGCATAAGCGATTTGGCAATACTATAATTTGCACCATAAATTAGCCCTACAAGTATTAGGGCACCATGCACTTTTAAGCTACTTACCAAATGGGTTTTGCTTTAGTAGCGTTCAAACTTTGGTTTCTTAAAAAACTCAAGTAACAAAGGGTATTCTATTACCAAAAGTGTAATTCTTATTAAGTTGTATTTAAACTCTTTATCGTAGTTTTCTTCATCAAGGCCAAGGGTGCCAATCTCGGTAAACACATACATTGAATAAACGAGTTGTAAAGCTATAAATGGAATAGGCAATAGCCAATTTGGAATTGAAACATTGAGTACTCCCCTAAACTTTAGCAAAGCAATTAAGCTTATATGAACCACCAAATAGGGCAATGCCCAAATAAAGTGTATTTTAACTAATAAAAACATGATTATGCCCAGCAACGCTGTAATGGCTATCCAAATAAATTTCATGTATTAATTTGCTTCGTCAACAGGTTTGTTAAAGGTATTAAAAAGGTCTTCTTCAAACTTCCAGCTTCCGTTTTTCCAAAGTAGGTAGTCGTATTGGCCAGATGGTATGTAGGTAAACTTGTTTTCAATATTTTTTTTACTTGGTGGCACCAAATGGTCAAATGAGATCATATTATCGTTATGATGCCATTTTAAGGTAATTACTGCCTGAGCATTGTATTCTAAAACCACCCTAGTTTGAGTTTTGCCTTCAAACTCAAAAACAGGGGCCCCAAAAATGGGCTCACCATTTTTAAAATACATCACGTCAATAATTTTTTTATGACTTATGTTGTTGTTGCCATCCCAACCGGTAAGCACATAATAGCTTTTACTTTTTAGCCCAAAAAACTTTTTTTCTTTTACCAAACCAACATCATAATAATGCATTCCAAACCAACTTTTGTTATTGTAAACTGAATCAATAATACCTGAGTTTGGGTTAGTTTCTTCAGCCAAGCCTGGCACTTCGTTACTAGATCTATCAAAAAGCGGATGATAAACAAACCGCTTTGGGTCATTCATATGTACCACACCAAAATAGCGGTACTTACCCCCATCAATTTTTAAAATCCATGTAAACATTCTAAAGGCATCATCTTTTGGCCTAAGCTTTGAGATAAACACCAACGAATCGAACGGGTAATTATAACCGCCCTTAACCTTTAAAGCTTGCCTAAACACTTTAATCATTTTTTTTGCATTGGCCTGCCTTACAAACATACTTTTTGAGTTAAGCATGCTATCTCCAATTACAGCAAGTCTCCTTTCGTAATGGCGTAGGCTATCAGTCCAAAATACATCGTCGTTTTCTTGCGCAAAAAGTTGAATTGAAAACAATGAAGCTAAAAAAATAATGAGTGCTTTTTTCATTTATATAAGTGTTTTAAAACCGCTGGCTGCTCTTTGATTTTTAATTAAAAAGAGCAACCAACGATTTAATTTTTATGCTAAATATTCAACAACCATGGCTGAAGCACCTCCGCCACCGTTGCAAATACCAACTGCACCATACTTGCCCCCTTTGTGTGCCATTACATTTAGCAGGGTTACAATAATTCTTGCACCGCTACAGCCTAATGGGTGCCCCATTGAAACAGCTCCACCAAATACATTAATTTTATCGTCAGGTATTTGCATAAGATCTTGGTTGGCAATTGCAACTACTGAAAATGCCTCGTTTAACTCAAAATAGTCAATATTATCAAGAGTTAAACCCGCTTTTTGTACCGCTTTTTGCACTGCAGGTGTTGGTGCGGTAGTAAAGTTTTCTGGCTCTTGAGCGGCATCGGCAAAAGATATAATTTTAGCTATTGGCTTTAGGCCTAGCTCTTCGGCTTTTTCTTTACTCATTAACAACATGGCAGCTGCACCATCATTAAGTGTAGATGCATTGGCTGCAGTAACAGTACCACCTTTTTGAAAAGCAGGACGTAATGCTGGAATCTTTTCGAATTTTACATTTCTAAATTCTTCGTCATCGCTTACCACAACTTCGCCTTTACGGGTTTTTATAGTTACTGGTACAATCTCTTTTGAAAGGTAACCCCCCTCATGTGCCGCGGCAGTTCTCTTGTAAGAATTTATGGCGTAATTATCTTGATCTTCTCTAGATATGTTGCAATCGTTGGCACATTTTTCAGCAGCATTACCCATGTGGTAATCATTATATACATCCCAAAGGCCATCTTTAATCATTCCATCGGTAAGCTGTCCGTGTCCAAACTTATATCCTGTTCTAGCTTTTTCAACATAATAAGGCACATTGCTCATGCTTTCCATACCGCCCACCATTACAATATCGTTTTCGCCTAGGGCTACACTCATAGCACCCAACATGGTTGCTTTGGTTCCGCTTGCGCAAACTTTATTTACTGTGGTGCAAGGTGTTGTATTGCTCATACCGGCGCCCAAAGCGGCTTGTCTGGCAGGTGCTTGACCTACTCCGGCCTGCAATACGTTTCCGAAATATACTTCTTGTACATCAGTAGCTTTTATTCCCGCACGCTCTATGGCACCTTTCATAGCAGTAGTACCTAAATGCGTTGCTGATACACCGCTAAGCGATGCATTAAAACTGCCAATGGGGGTTCTGGCAGCTGATACAATATAAACTTCTTTAGTCATAGTAATCAAATTAAAAGTTTTGAAATAGAGCTTTGATTTTAAGCTGCAAAGGTATCATTTCAGTAGCATTGATTACAGCTTTACCTTTGTTGTAAATATTGAAAATGCCTAATGGCAACTAGCAAGTTTAATCTGGGTTCGCAAAAAGTACTTAGGTACATATATATAATAAGTACATTACTTATAATTATTGCCCTAATACCAACCAACCAAAAATTTAAGTACGATTTTGAGCTCGGCAAACCCTGGCTTTACGAAGATTTATTGGCCCCTTTTAGTTTTCCGGTGCTAAAAAGTCAGCAGAAATTAGCCGAAGAGAAAGAAGGTATAATGCAAGATTTTGAACCCTATTACGAAGTAGTGTTTGAAATTGAAGAAAAAGCAATAGCTACTGGAAACCAATACTTAGAAGAAAACATTGGAGAGTTTGGCGAAGAAGATAAATTGAACGCCTACAAGGCCGGTGCCAGCAAAATATTGAAAAGCATTTATGCCAAAGGCTTAATTGAGCTTGACCCCCAACACAGTAACAACGATAATATTAAGCGCATACAGGTTATTAAAAACAAGGTGGCCAAGCCTTCGCAAATTAATTCATATTATACCTTAAAAGACATAAAGCCAGTTGTTGAACAAAAAGTTGAAGCACTAAACTTAAACAATGATTTGCTAGCCAATGCGGTGCGCTTTGGTTTGCAACCTAATATCGTTTACGAGGCCGAAATAAGCCAAGAAAAGCTAGATGAAGAGCTTAATTTAATCTCGCCAAATATTGGTTTAGTAGCTGCTGGAGAATTAATTATTCAAAAAGGCCTTACCGTAACCGAAAGCGAATTTGCCAAGCTTAGCTCATTAAAAACCCAATATCAAGAATTGGTACGTACCGATGGCCAATCGTGGCACCTTACAGGCTACATAATATTGGTAATTGTTATCTTTTTTATTTACATAGGTTACATTCAGCTTTTTCAGATTGCCCTAATTAGAAAAAACAGAAGACTACTGCTTATACTCATAAATATTGTGCTTTTTGTATTTTTAACCCGCTATGTAATTGGCCGCGAAAACCTAAATATTTTTATAATTCCTTACTGTATTATTCCGGTAGTTACTCTTGCCTTTTTTGATTACAAACTGGCATTAATTTCGCACATTGTTGTGGTATTAATTGCGGGGAGTTTTGTACCCAGCCAAGCATCAGAATTTATTATTATACAACTAATTGCGGGCTTTGCAGCCATTTTAAATATGGTGCGGGTTCAGTACCTAAGCCAATTCTTTATTTCATCACTATTAATTTTAGCAGGCTACATTATTACGGCCTCGGCTTTTCAGTTTATTAAAATAAGTAATATCTCAGAGTTTGAATACCGCCCTTTGCTTTGGCTAAGTGGTAATTTTATGCTTACCCTTTTGGCTTACCCGCTTATTTATGCTTACGAAAAACTTTTTGGCTTTGTAAGTGATATTACCTTGGTTGAACTTAGCGATGTAAACAAAAAACTATTAAGAAAGCTATCGGTGCGGGCTCCCGGCACTTTTCAGCATTCGCTACAAGTAGCTAATTTGTCTGAAAGTGTAATTAACAAAATTGGGGGCCAAGCGCTATTAACTCGAGTAGGTGCCTTATACCACGATATAGGTAAAATGGAAAACCCAGAGTATTTTATTGAAAATCAGAAATACGTTGAAAACCCACACGATGCCCTTGATGATGAGCAAAGCGCACAAGTAATTATTAACCATGTAACCAATGGCGTAAAATTAGCCAAGGCGCACAATTTACCTAATGTAATTCTTGAGTTTATACAAACCCACCACGGCACATCAAGGGTTGAATACTTTTACCGTAACTACCTTAAAAAAGTAGCCGCAGAGCAAGTTGACGACACCAAATTTAGATACCCTGGCCCAAGACCACAAACACGCGAAATGGCCGTGGTTATGCTTTGCGATGGAATTGAAGCAGCCACCAGAAGTTTAAAAGAAAAAAATCAAGAAACCATTAACCGCATGATTGATGGCATTATAGATAGTAAAATAAACGACGGGCAACTTGAGTTTGCGCCCATTACTTTACGAGAAATAAATACCACCAAAAACATACTAAAACAACTTGTAGCCAGTATGTATCACGTACGAATTGAGTACCCTGATGAAAAATAAAAATTTCTTATACTCAACTATCGTATTGAAATACAATAACATACTTTAAAGGCATTAAAAGGCATTTGGAGCTTTAAATATCACTTTTTATTTTTACAGCATAGGATTTGATTATGCCTGATAATTCAGATAAAATAAAAGGCTTGGTACACAGCGAAGTAGTAAAGGCAGGGCCACGTACCTATTTTATTGATATTAAAGAAACCCAAAAACAAGATTACTACATAAGCCTTACCGAAAGCACAAAAAAACGCAATGGCGACTCATCATTTTACTTAAGAAACAAGGTGTTTATTTATAAAGAAGATGTAAATAAAATTTATGAAGCCTTTGGTAAAGTGGTTCAAAAAATGAAAAGTGATTTACTGCCTGAGTATGATTTTGATGAATTCGATAAAAATTCATCAAATAATGATTCGGAACAATAAATCCAGCTATTTTCTACTTGTATTATTCATTGCTTTTTCATGTGCTCAACCCAATTCTAAAAAGCAGATAGTTAAGGCTGACACACCCGATTTTAATTTAAAAATAGAACCCGTAAACGAACTGGCTTATTCAAAATCTCTTGAAAAAACAGTTGCCGTAATTCAAAAAGCCATTGAAACCGCCGATACCAATTTACTATTTACGGTAATGGATTCTAATGTAATAGTAAGCCACGGTGGTGCAGAATATGGCTTTAAAATATTTAAGCAGCATTGGAAAAACAACACTACTGACCTATGGCTTTTACTTGACCATTTATTGAGTCTTGGTGGCTGTTTCATAAACGATTCTGCTTCTTTTGCTTTTCCGTATTGTAATAATGATAAGTACTATAAAAAAATTGGTGGCGACTGGTATAGCCTTGGCGTTTGTACTAAAGCCAACACCCCATTTTATATTGAGCCCCAATTTGATTCAAAAATGTTCGATAGTTTAAATCATGCAATTTTCAATCGGGTTTTAGGCCACAGGCAATATGATAAAAATGGTTTTTACAAAGTAAAAATTGCGGGCACCCACACTATTGGCTACCTACATGCCGAAGATGTTTATGTTACCAATGACTACAGTTTACACTTAACAAAATCTTCTAATAATTGGCTTATTACATCATTTGCCGTTTACGATTAAATTAATTCATCTTATTTAAAACATAAAAAGTTGATATAAAAGTAACGCTACCCCTTTCTTAAACATCAACTAACACACTGAAAATCAACCACAAATTAAGCAATCACATCAACTGTTGCTTATGTGTTTTAAAATCTGCATAAACTTTATTGTATGTATTAACATCTTTTCAAGCTTCATAAAAAACCTTTGCACTTGCAAAGTGTTAGATACACTCGTATAAAAAATGAAAGCTAAATCTGCAGTTGAACTACTCAAGCACATTACAAGTGTGCTCAACCCAAGTAAAGAGTTTGGGCAAATACAACCATTAGACGATCATGAAATGGAAGCCCATGATTGGATTGGATTGCTCAATTCGCTTGCTGGTAAAAATAATATTCACTTTACTCGAAAAACCTTTAAGAGAGATGAACTACTGCACAACCTATCAGTTTTTCCTATTCCTTTTATTGTTTTTGCAAATAAAACCCCGGTAATATTTGAAAACAATAAGACTACCAATAGCTTTTTTATTCGTTATAACAATGGCAATTCGCAGCCCATTAATGATTCTATTTTAAACCAATTAAATACAAAAAGTGAATTGGTAAACGGGATAGCCAACCCCGAGTCTGACGAAATTTTGGTTTTGCTCCCCATACGCATGACCAACCCACCCGAAAATGATAACATAGGGCCGGTAAAGCGATTTTTTAATTTGCTTAAAACTGAGCGCAAAAACATATACCACATTTACATATACGCTATACTGGCAGGGCTTTTGGGGCTTACCCTACCCCTTGGTGTACAAAGCGTTGTAAGTTTAATATCAGGTGGTTTGTTTTTAAGGCCGGTGGTGCTGCTTACCATTTTTGTAGTAGTAGGAGTTTTGCTTACAGGCTTAATGCAGATTATGCAAATGACTATTGTTGAGAGTGTACAACAGCGCATTTTTACACGTACTGCCATTGATTTTGCCTTTAGAATACCTAGAATTAAAATGGAAAAGCTACTAAAGCTTTATACCCCCGAGCTGGTAAATCGATTTTTTGATGTACTTACTATTCAAAAAGGACTCACAAAAATTTTGGTTGACTTTATAACCGCACTTTTACAAATATTTTTTGGCCTTTTATTGCTTTCACTATACCATCCGTTTTTCGTGTTTTTTGGCGTGTTTTTATTGGCTGTAATGTTTCTACTTTTCTACTTTACGGGTAAAAAAGGTTTGCAAACCAGCCTGCAAGAGAGCAAATACAAATACAAAATTGCGCATTGGCTTGAAGAGCTAGGCCGAAACCTAACCACCTTTAAAATTGCTGGTAACTCACCCTTACCTATGCAAAAGCTCGAAAACCATGTTGGCGGATATTTAACCAAGCGTAAAGAGCACTTTAAGGTTTTAATGTCTCAATTTAAGGGCTTCGTTTTTTTTAAAACAGGTATTGTAGGTACACTGCTGGTTTTAGGTAGTTTTTTGGTTATTGATCGCCAAATTTCAGTAGGCCAATTTGTAGCAGCCGAGTTGGTAATTATTATAGTAATATCAGCTATTGAAAAGCTGATTTTACACCTTGACAATATTTATGATGTACTTACTGCAGTTGAAAAGCTAGCCAACTTAACAGATTTACCGCTCGAAGATGAATTGGGCCCAATTGACCTTGATGTAACCGAACATAGAGGCTTTAGTATTGAAACAAAAAATCTTAATTACACTTATCCTGATTCAAAATCAAAAGCGCTGCATAACATCAACCTTAAAATAGATAGTTGTGAATCGGTAGCCATAATTGGCGGTGAAGGAAGTGGTAAAACTACCTTGATGTACGTTTTATCAGCTATTTTAGAATCGTATGAAGGGCAAATTTTTTATGAAGGCAACTCGTTAAAAGATGTAAATAAAAGATTGCTACGCGATAGAATTGGCGATAGTCTAAGCCACGAACACATATTTGAAGGTACACTATTCGAAAACCTTACTTTAAATAGAGATGGCATATCATCAAAAGAATTACAAAAAGTAATAAATATAACTGAGCTAACCGATTGGATAGGCAAGCAATCTAAAGGATTACAAACCGAGCTTATAGCATCAGGCAAAGGAGTTTCATCAGCCATTACTAAAAAAATAGTACTGGCCCGTAGCCTTATGGCAAGCCCAAAACTTGTTGTTTTTGATGATTTCTTTTTCAACCTTGATGCTGCCTTTAAGCGCCGCTTGTTTAAACGCTTATTAAAAGAAAAAGAACTGGCTTGTACCTTTTTAATATCAAGCCACGATCCGTTGGTACTTGAAGCCACCGATAATATTTACGTGCTCGAAAAAGGCACCATCGTTACACAAGGCAAGTTTGAAGAAATTAAAAACCACGAATCAGTAAAATGTCTAATCCATTAAAAGATATTACAAATCCAGCTACCGATGTGGATGGGCTGTCTATATCAAAATTGCTGTATATTAATAAGTACGCCCGCAAACTGGCTTATTGGCTATTGGCTATATTTTTAATAATAGTTACCTGCTTTTTTTTACCCTGGCAGCAAAATGTTAGAGCCTATGGCAAGGTAACCGCATTTAGCCCACAAGATAGACCCCAAAAAGTGTACTCTCCTATTCCCGGAATGATTAAAAACTGGTATATACAAGAAGGGCAATTGGTTGAAAAAGGTGATACACTTGTAACCATGTCTGAAGTAAAGGGAGACTATATGGATCCTAATATTTTACAGCGTAAAAGAAGCCAAGTAAAAGATCAAGAACAAATGGTGGCTGCCTTGTTTGACAAAATAAAAGCACTTGACAAGCAGATAGATGCACTTGAGGTTGGGCTTGAAGCTTCGTTAGGTAAAGCTCGAAATAAAATAAATGAGGCACAATACAAATTGCAATCAGATAGTGCTGACCTAGCCGCCGCAAGAATCAATATTAAGACGGCGAATGATCAGTTTGAACGAGAAAAAGAACTTTATGACGAAGGTTTGGTTTCGCTCACCGACCTTGAAAACAAACGCCTAAAACTGCAAGAAACCAAGGCCAAGCTACAATCTGCTATAAATAAGGTACAAATGAGCCAAAATGGCTATTTAAATGCTGTTTTAAATCTAACGTCGCTAGAGGCTGAATACACCGACAAAATCTCAAAATCAATTTCTAATAAACAATCTACCCTAAGCTACATAAACGAGAACGAGAATAAAATTACCAAAACACAAATAGAGATTTCGAACCTAGAGGTTAGGCAGTCGAACTATGTAGTTAGGGCACCGCAAACGGGCTATGTTGTAAAGTCTGATAAATCAGGTATTGGAGAAATACTAAAAGATGGAGACCCTTTAATGACTGTGATGCCTTATAACCCCAAGCTAGCTACAGAGCTATACGTTACCGCAACCGATTTGCCCATATTAAGCAAAGGCGATAAGGTAAGAATTCAATTTGATGGATGGCCCGCTTTGGTATTTTCAGGATGGCCAAACGCATCGTTAGGAACCTTTGGTGGCGAAATACAAGTGATTGACTTTGTAAACAATTACGACAATTTATACAGAGTACTTGTAACCCCCGACCCCGAAACTGAGCCTTGGCCAGAACAAATAAGAATGGGATCAGGCGCCTACGGTTGGGCTATGCTGCAAGATGTTCCGGTTTGGTATGAAATATGGCGACAACTCAATGGTTTTCCGCCCAATATTGATGTAGAAACCTTGGGTAAAAAGAGCAAAAAATAATAATGAAAAAAGCCTTTGCTATATTATTTGTGATTTGCTCATGGGCAGCCCAAGGGCAAGAAACCCTTACCCTAAAAGACTTTTTAAACTCGGTGTATCAAAATCATCCGCTTTTTAGCGCCGCCGATTTAAATGTTGATATGGCCACCGGAAAACTCAGAAGCGCACGCGGAAATTTTGACCCTAAAATTGAATATTCTACATCAACCAAAAACTTTAAAGAAACCGAATATTACAACCACAGCTTAACCCAATTAAAGATTCCGGTATATAGCGGCATACAAATTAAAACAGGCTATGAGCTTAATGCGGGCTATTACCTAAATCCTGAACTTACTACACCTACTGAGGGGTTGCTGTTTACCGAAATATCGATTCCGGTATTGCGGGGCTTGCTAATAAACCAAGGCCGTGCTGAAGTAAAAATGCAACAAGCAAAATTGCGGCAATCTAAACAAGAGCTACGCCTAGCACAAAACGATTTGGTTTATATGATTTCTACCAGTTATTGGGAGTATAAATCGGCCAGCGAATTGCTAAAATTATATGCCGATGCTGTTGAAGTAGCCCTTAATAGATTCAATTTTGTAAAAAAGAGTTTTGAATTTGGCAAATATGCTGCTATTGACACCGTTGAAGCCCACATGGAATGGCAGCGTAGATTAAGCTTACTAAACGAGAAAAGAGCAGCCTTAAATTACGCATCGTTTGCATTGAGCAATCAATACTGGCAAAGCGAACAATTACAATTGGTTGATTTTAATGCATCGTGGAATCATATTTTTATTGAAGACAGCCTTTTTGCCTTGGCAAGCAATGTTACTGTAAGTAGCCACCCCGCTATTGTAAAAGTTGATGAAAAACTAGCGGCCGCTACAGTAGACCAAAGTCTGCAAAAGCAAAATATTTTACCTGAGTTAACCCTTAGGTATAAACCACTAACTCAGGGCGGAGAAAGCCTTAAATACTCATCAGAAAACTTTACTTGGGGAGCCACTTTTCAAATGCCACTTTTTTTTAGAAAAGAAATGGGCAAGCTTAAGGTAGCCAATAGCAAAGTAGACCAGGTATTATATGAGCGTATGTACAAAGTGCAAAGCCTTAGCAATGATATAAATGCGTATCAAAAAGCTGTAGTTAACTGGAAACAAGCCCTTGCGGCACAACAGCAAAATGTTAATGCTGCCCAACGCATGCTCAGTGCCGAAAAGCGTAAACTTGAACTTGGTAGCGCTACTATTTTTATGATCAACTACCGCGAGCGCTATTTGCTCGAATCTCAAGAAAAACTCATAAAAGCTAAAAAAGAGTATAACAAGGTACAATCTGCTTACCTCAATAAACTTGGTATTGATGTATTAAGCTACCTTTAGGGTATATAATTCAGTTCGCATTTTAGCATATTTGCCATGTGCATACACCTTTATTAATCATTGGCAATAAAAGAAGTGGGTCTACCTTGCTTATGCGTATTTTAAATAAGCACCCTAAAATTTTAATGGGCAATGAGGTTGACGCCATGTGGCTAAGCTATTGCCTAAGCACCACAGGATCAGTTTCGTATTACAAAAACGATTCGCCAGCTGGTTTAAAAAGAGCTTTGAATGAAGTAGAGCACCTTATTAACAAAACCGAGGCGCCTAAAAATATTTTCAAAAATTATTTAAAGCAGTTGCATGCCAAAGGAGCTTACACAAAAAGTAATGGTGATTTTAATCACTTTGAGTACATTGGCGATCAGAAACCTTATCAAAATGCCGACCCTAAAATAGTTGATTTTATTGAGCAACATTGGAACAATACAAGGTACATTCACTTAGTGAGGCATCCGTTTCAGGTGATTGAAAGCTCAAAAAATTTTAATAATAAAACTGGCGGTTATTTATGGAGCAACAAAACAGATCAACAGCTATTAGACAATTGGATTTTAAATGAAAAAAACGCCCTTAACGTAAGTGAAATTGCTGGTAAAAGATACTTTAAAATTTATTATAACGATTTGGTAAACAGCCCTAAAAAATCACTACACAGCTTATTTAATTGGCTAAACATTAAAACAACCACAAGCCAATTAAACACCTTATGTGCCGAAGTGCGTAATAATAAAAAACCGTTTAATAATATTGATGTAAAACCGCAGTACAAAACCATTTTTACTCAACATGGCTTTAAAACCAAATTTGGCTATTATGAGCGTACCGTTGCCCCCTTAGTTACTCTAATTTATAATAAAATACGAGGTGGATTTTAAACTTGAACCCCTAAGAATTAGTGCAGGTTGGTATATTGAGTGGAATCAGTTTTATGAGGTAGACCCTGCACCTGATGTAATGCACTTTTTATCGAGCAGTAGCCTTTTACACATATCTCATAATAGATTACTAAAAGCAATTGATCT
>JBMYOR010000005.1:0-24561 GCA_049599535.1 Bacteroidia bacterium
CAACTATAAAAATAAAAATAGTCATTTTTTATTAGCAATTAAATTACCTTTTCATGGTTAGTTAAAAATCGAATCAGTTTATCGACAACATGAATTCAATTCATTTTGGATTATTGTTGTGATAAATATTACATTACACACCTTTAAGAGCTATTTAGCTTCAATAACTCTATTTATATGTCAAAAAATTTAAGTGAACTTTCTGGTCGTAAAGGTTTGAAATACAACTTGTTCGATGAACTCGGAAAACTGGCCATTGAAGATGGTACTCCAGATAAAGATGCACTAGCCAAAGCTGCTGATGACTTTCTCATTGGCAAGGCCAACACCTACGGCACGGCTACTTTCTACGATTTTATGCGACCCGAAAACAAAGGCAAAAAAGCCTATGTGTGTAATGGAAGCGCATGTATGTGTGCGGGCACGCAAGAAGGGGTTAAGAACGAATTAGAAAAACATTATGGTGCCAATGAAATAGGCGATATGTGTTGTCTAGGTCGTTGCCACGAAAACGGTGCTTTTCATATTGATGGTAAAAACTACTCAGCAAAAACAGCCAAAGAAATTGCCCAAATTGCTACCAACGGCAAGCAAAATGGTGTGCAAGGCAATCAAGATAAATATGCTATTGAATGCCATGGTACTCAAGTGTTAACCGCTCCCTTTCCTGGAGTTGACAAATACTACGAGTTGCTTCTGAGCATGATTGAAAGAGGAAAAGATGCTTGTTTAGAAGACATCAAAAAATCTAACATTCGTGGTCGTGGTGGTGCAGGTTTCCCCATGTGGATTAAGCTCGATGGATGCGCCAAGGAAGAAGCGGATCAAAAGTTTATTGTTTGCAATGCCGATGAAGGTGACCCTGGTGCTTACACCGATAGATACTTATTAGAAGAACAACCCCATTCTGTGCTTTTCGGAATGATGATAGCTGGATTTGTTACCGGGGCCGATTATGGAGCGGTATATATCCGAGCTGAATATCCTGAATCCATTGAAATAACCGAAAACGCTATAAAAGACCTTTATGCCAAAGGTTGGCTAGGCGAAAACATAAAAGGCACGGGCTTCAACTACAATTTCAAAGTAATAAAGGCTCAAGGCGCTTATATCTGCGGTGAAGAAACTGCTCTCTTAAACAGCATTGAAGGCCAAAGGCCTGAAGTGAGAGTACGTCCACCTTACCCTGTTGTGCAAGGCTTGTTCAATAAACCCACTATTGTAAATAATGTAGAAACCCTTGCTGCAGTCCACTACATTTTAAACAATGGCGGAGACAATTACGCTGGCATTGGTCGCGGAAAATCTACAGGAACCAAACTGGTTTCAATGGATAGTCATTTTAACCGACCTGGTATATACGAAGTGGATATGGGTACGCCCCTTGGTGTAGTTGTAAACGACTTGGCTCTTGGTTTTAAAAAGCCAGTAAAGGCCCTACATATTGGCGGGCCCCTGGGCGGACTTGTTCCAGTTCATAAAATTGACAGCCTAACAGTAGATTTTGAATCATTCGCCAAAGAAGGATTTTTATTGGGCCATGCCTCCATATTATGCGTTCCTGAAGAATACCCGATGGTACAATACCTAGAGCACCTTTTCGAATTCACTTCGCATGAGAGCTGCGGTAAATGCTTTCCTTGCCGCTTAGGCGCCAAACGTGGCTCAGAAATGTTCCACAAAGCCCAAACCGAAGACTATAAAATTGACCGCGAACTCCTAAACGACTTAATCCACACCATGGAAACGGGATCGCTCTGTGCTTTAGGAGGAGGCGTGCCGTTGCCGATTAGGAATGGACTCATGTATTTTGAGGAGGAGTTGAAGGAGTACTTAGTTTAAAGTTTAAGGTTCAAAGTTTAAAGAAGTAAATGAGCACAGTTAGATCATTTGAAGACTTGAAGGTTTGGCAGAAGAGTTGTCAGCTTTACAAAGAAATCTTTGATGTTACTAAGCGCCCATCGTTCAATCAAGACTTTGACCTAAGAAGGCAACTAAGAAAATCCGCTGGATCAATTCCAGATAACATAGCAGAAGGTTATGAACGAGAAGGAAATAGAGAATACAGACAGTTTCTCTCCATTTCTAAAGGTTCAGCCGGAGAGCTCAGAACACAAATACACAGAGCATATTTGGTAGAGTTTATCTCAAAAGCCGAAATGACAGAATTAAAAGCCAGAGCAGAAGAAGTAAGTCGTATGCTTAAAGGCTTAATGAATTATATATCAAACTCAGAAATAAAGGGCTCAAAATTCATGGAACCAGAAGCAAATTATGGTCAACGTGAATCCTTTAAACCTTAAACTAACATACTTTAAACTCTTTTGACCATGTCAAAATTCGCTTACATAAACGACCGCCCATTTGCCTTTGAAGAAGGCGAAACCATCTTGAATTTTGTAAAACGCTATAATGGCAAGGATGCTATTCCAACGCTATGCGATGCACCCAATTTAGATCCATTCGGTTCTTGTCGTGTGTGCTCAGTAGATGTTGCTTTAGAACAAGGAGGTAACACCAAAACACAAGCCAGTTGCCATACGCCAGTAACCGAAGGAAGCTACATTTATCCTGAGAGTAAGAACATTCAAAAGCTGCGTAAAAACATTATTGAGTTGGTTTTAACTGATCACCCATTGGATTGCTTGACCTGCGAAGTGAATGGTAATTGCGAGCTGCAAGATGTAGCGGCGCGAGTGGGAATTAGAGATGTGCGTTACCCAGAAGGCGAAAACCATTTAGATAGACAAAAGGATTTGAGCCACCCTTACATGACATCTGATTTGAGCAAATGCATCAATTGTTACCGTTGTGTTCGTGCTTGCGACGAAGTTCAAGGTCAGTTTGTGTTGAGTATGGCTGGTCGTGGTTTCGATAGCAAGATTATTAAAGGCATGGACGAAACTTTCTTTGAAAGTGATTGTGTAAGCTGCGGTGCTTGTGCTCAGGCTTGTCCAACAAGTGCTATAAGCGATATATTCCAAAGTAAGGCAGTTAAAGCCACCGAAACAACTAGAACGGTTTGCACCTATTGCGGTGTGGGTTGCAACCTAGAAGTAAGCACAGCAAATGGTGAGATATTAAGTATTCAAGCACCTTATGATGCCGAGGTTAACGAAGGGCATACCTGCTTGAAAGGACGATATGCCTTTAGTTTTTATAATCATGAGGACAGAATTAAAACACCATTAATTAAGCGAAACGGAAAATTTGAAGAAGCTACTTGGGATGAAGCGTACGACTTGATCACAAGCAAATTCAAATCAATTTTAGATAGCGATGGACCTGATGCCATAGCAGGAATTTCATCGGCGCGTTGTACCAACGAAGAGAACTACCTTATGCAGAAGTTCATTCGTGCGGTAGTCGGAACCAATAATATTGATGGCTGCGCAAGAGTATGTCACTCTCCAACAGCATTAGGAATGCAAAATACCTTTGGCACAGGAGCGGCAACCAACAGCATTGAAGACTTGAAACATACCAATGCAATTATGGTTATTGGGGCCAACCCAACATCAGGCCATCCAGTAACCGGTGCAAGGTTGAAACAATTTGCCATGAAAGATGGCAATGTTTCTATTGTAATTGACCCTAGAAGAACTGAACTGGCAAACTATGCTACTTACCATATTCCATTACGTCCGGGCACAAACGTGGCCGTAATGAACATGATGTTGTACTACATCATTAGCGAAGGCTATGTGGCAGAAGAGTTTGTAAAGAACAGAACCGAAGGCTACGAAGATTTTGAAAAGCAAGTGTTGGCTACCGACATCAATGGTATGGCCAAGATTGCTGGCGTAGATAAGAACCTTGTTCGCGAAGCAGCAATAGCTTATGCAAAAGCAGAAAAAGCGATGAGTTTCCACGGTTTAGGTGTAACAGAGCACAGCCAAGGAACATTCGCCGTAATGCAAATAGCTGACCTTGCAATGATTACCGGAAACATTGGAAGAAAAGGTGTTGGCGTTAATCCATTGCGTGGACAAAACAACGTGCAAGGAATGGCTGATATGGGTGTTCAACCGCATCAAGGCGCAGGCTATATGGATGTAACCAACCCTGATGTAAATGGTTTGTACAACAATTTTTACGGTAGAAAAGTACCGAGTGAAATAGGCTATAAAATCCCTGAAATGTTTGATGCCGCCATTGATGGCAAGTTAAAAGCGCTTTGGATTATGGCTGAAGATGTGGTACAAACCGATCCTAACACACACAAGGTTAGAAAAGCAATGGACAGCCTTGATCTTCTAATTGTGCAGGAGCTATTTATGAGCCCTACGGCAGAAATGGCTGATGTGATTTTGCCTGGAGCTTCATTCCTTGAAAAAAGCGGAACCTTTACCAATGGTGAGCGCCGCGTTCAACGTGTAAACCAAGTGGTAGCACCGCTTCCGGGTACAAAAGCTGATGGCCAAATAGTGGTTGATGTGATGAATAGAATGGGCTATCCGCAGCCTGATTATGATCCGGCAGTTGTGCTAGATGAAATCTCTCAAATTGTGCCTTTCTTTAAAGGTATCAAGTGGGCAGAGTTGGGCAAAAACGGTAAGCAATGGCCGGTAGCTGCCGACGGTACGGATACTCAAATACTTCACCAAGAAGATTTCAAACGTGGTAGAGGCCGATTCGTATTCAACGAGTTTGCTGAAACCACCGAGATCACTGACCACGGAAGAGAATTCCCTTTCATATTAACCACCAACAGAGATTTAGAGCATTACAATTGCGGTACCATGACACGCCGTACCAATAATGTTTTGATACATACGCACGATGCTGTGATGGTGAACCCTGAAGATGCCGCTACAAAAGGCATTAAAGACGGTGACAGCATTTGCCTAATAAGCCCACGTGGCAAAGTTGATTTAAAAGCCCGTTTAACCGACGAAGTGCGCCAAGGCGTATTAAGTACCACCTTCCACTTCCCAGAAATTATGGTAAACGAACTCACTGGCGATGTACACGACTCAGAAGCCATGTGCCCTGAGTACAAAGTGGTTGCTATTGATTTCCGTAAATCGAAAGGTTTGGTTGGTAGGAAAAGTGGTGAGATGGTGGAGGTGAGTTGAAATTGTCTGTGCAATTTCATCTGTGTGAATTTATTTAGGTTAAAAATCGAAGATTGATTTGAAATTGGATCAAACAGAAAGTCTAAATATGAAAAATGTCGCCCCCGATAAGAAATCGAAAAATTTTGGAATAGAGAGAGAAGAACTCAGGGTTAAAAATATTTCAAACATAATCGAGCAATTAGAAAAAGAGAATAATGGTCAATGGACTGATACAATGATCCCTGAAAAATACTCGAAAAAATATGTAGGTTATTTCGCCATTCAAGGGAATCTTTTGTTTTGCTCAAATATTCTAACTAAACTTTATGAAAGGCCAAATCTTGAAGTTCTAGAGATTGAGTGCTTACACATTTCGTTTCTAACCAATTATGCCAGTTGTTTCCTTTCCACGGACAAAAATATTCCAAAATTGGAGGATAGTATTTTCCCTGATAAAGGTTACCTAAACATCCATAAACAAATAATGGAAATCCGTAGCGATAGAGCCCATATTAACACATCCCCTTTTGAAGTCTACTTAGCTTATATAAGGTCTTATAAATCTGGTATTTCCCATATGAAAATAGAACATAGAATAATGGAAATCCCAAGAGCAACATTAGAGTGCTATTGGTATGTTACTCAATTTTTACTTTCCAAAATAGGTGAGAAAATAAAAAAAGTTGAAGATCGTCTTTTTTCATTTATTAATGAAAATTGGGGTGATAAGGAATTTGACGAATATTGGCTGGCGGGTGATAAATTAAAAAGGGCATCAAAGTCTTTTAAATAATTCTCTAATATTCAACTCTTAATCTTCAATAAAAATCAACTTCCAACAGATCACGCACTAATAAATTTACCATGTGGTCAGATGAAGAACCCCCGTAATTATAGGTATATCGAAAGCTAATTTGCCAATTCAAAGTTTTTTAGAATTTTTTCCATTTCCATAAAGTGTTAGCCCAGACAATCCCTCTCTAAATTCAGTATTTTCTTTGACCAAGATCTTTTTAAAATATGTCAAAATAAATTTTGCTCTAGCTTTGCACGAGTCAACCTTGTTAACATCATATGCTTCTAATCTTCTTAAAAGATGTTCTATATCCATTTTCACAAATGGAAACTTTTCAAATATGTACTCTAGCGTTTCGGTTGCCCAGGGCTCATGATAATAGTCTATTTCTATAGCGAAAAATAAAGAATTTACTTTTGAATTAAAATCATCACCTTTCAAGTGTAAATCATCGATTTCATTTAATATTTTGGAAGCATGAAAGTCAAAATAGCTTGTTAAGTTTAAATTGTATTCGTCTTCCATTCTCAAATAAATTGTTGGGTGGTCTAGTATTTCTGATAAACGACCACTTAAATAATAAAATAACCAATGAACTTTGGGCTGATAATTTTTAAGTTTTGAATGATTCAAGTGAATTTGAGGAAATCCTTCCTGTTCAAGTATTCTATGAAGAATCTCGTGTATAAATACTGACTCTTGAAATTCAGGATACTTCTCATTAAGGCCAATCATTATAGTATGGTCTTCTTCTCTTGTAACACCTAAATAATTCGTCCATTTCTGATCCTTTTCTTCACGAACCACTTCATCCATGGAGATAATCCTTAACGGTTTAGGAATTAGTTTACTTAGGTTGTTTTTAGCAAGATTCATCTTATCAGTAAATGTTATGTGCATGCTTGTTTTTGTGTTTTATTTAAAAGATTATCATTATTTCAGCTTGAAATTACACCCTCTGCCCCAACTCCCTCAACAAGTGGGTTTTCACGAAAGTCTTGGTATCTCATTTGTAATTTCCGCTCCCAAACTTTCTATACTGTTAAAGACTACCGGTTTAGGGCTTAAAACACAACTAGCTGCAACTTCTTCTGGCCTAATTCTAGAACAGCCCTGCTCGGATCTTATTTGCTCCACATGATTGCTTTCTGCTCCATATTTTTCAAGAGAATGTACTATGTATTTGTGCCAATCAATGTCAGATTCTCGGGTTTGCCAAGTAGGTAAATCCAAGAGTTCTACACCCCATCTTTTAAAAACCAAATAAGCAAACGTCGCACAAGTTAAACCAACACCTTCTCCTTTTTCAAAAGATATCTCATTTGTGTCTTTTGTTATAAATGCTTTATCAAGTTTAACACCGTACTTAATCTTTCCTTCATTCATTTTGAAGATTTCTTTGCACAGAAAATAAAAATCTCTTGCATTGTCTTCGCCATAAACTTCAAATAGTTTTACCCAACGGTATTCATCTGATTTTACAATTGAAAGTCCATGAAAACGCAAATCATAATGCCAAGCCAAATGAAGCAAGTAATGTTCATCGTTTTCAAAATTCTTTACAAAAACCCCAATGTGGTTATATATACCAGCGCTTTGACACAAAGCAACCCCAATGAAATTACCATCGCCTGAACCGAAAGAATCCAGATTTTGTGTTAACCCGCCCAATAATCTTGTTTTAAATGAGTCTTTGTAAAGTCAATTTTGCTTCTTCTTTCGACATGTCGTCAATAATACTCAATGAGAGCAAGGCTAAAACTCCGCCTCTATTTTTTAAAGTATTTTTAAATGGCTTAGTTAAGGTAAGGAATGGCATCAATGCCCAGGTAGGGTACTTTTTCTCTTCAACCTTTTTTAGTAAAAGATCACATAATTCAAACTTATTATTAATAAGTAAGGGACTTACAAATGAATAAATCTCTCCAACTGTTGCATTTTTATCCAGATCTCTTAAGTGAGAAGATAGTTTTTCAAAAAAGGCCGCAATATTATTGAATGACTTTTCATTTGAAGTTGGAATATCAAATGTGATTTTCGCAGCAAATAAATATTTAGGATTAGCAACCCAATTGTTAATACTCGATTGATTGGCTAAAACAGGATTTCTACTTGAAATATACGGATTGGTGGATTGAATAATTTTGTATGTGTTTTTCTTGTTTTTTATTCGAAAACTATCATCTTGGTGATCAAGAGATGTGTACGATGTCACATCTGAATATGAATTGACAGTTGGCATTTTAGTATTCTATTAGGTTTACTGAATTGGAGCTCATTTTGTCGTTTATTAACTCCTCTTTCTTTTCGGCTCGTTCTATTTGTGCTTTTAATCTATTTAAATCTGATTTATCCAACGCAAAATATGAAATCTTGTCTTCACCATCTTCAATGTATTCCAAGCGCAAAGTAAAAAGAACTACAGCGCTAGAAAAACTGTCGCTTTCCTTGTCTGTAAATACCGGTCTTATATCGGTAATGATTTTTGAGCTCCTCAATAATTTTTCTCTATTAACAGCTAATTCTTGCGCCTTTGCCCAAACAATCATTGCATCTTTTACTGTAAAAAGAGCCCTGAGGGATTCTAAAGTTTGATCATAAACAAAGTCATTTTCGCTTTCTACAAAGCTTGTGGCAACCGACTGAATGAATTCGTCTCTGTTGGCAAGTTCAATCTTTTCAAAAGCCATTAGGATACTGAACAGAAAACCTACGAAATCTAGCGCTTGTTCCGTCTCAATTTCGAGTTTTTCTTTCAAAACGGATGCTATTTCACTCGATGAAGAACCCACCTTAACGTCTTGCAAGGTTTTATTAAGTTTTTCTTGAATATCACCGTTCAGACTAAAATACCATCTCAGGCTTTTTAAATGATCCTTGGGTATTTGAATGTTAAACATTTCTTTAGTTTTTGTTGCAGAGTTTTCCTGCAAAGTTCTCAATATTAACTCTAATCTACCAAGTATAGACTCATACTTGGTACAAATGTTCATTTACAAAGCGCTCATAAGTATTGCCCTTTAGTGTGGTGAGCTTGTAAGCATCTCGGTAAAGCAAGGCGTTTTCTTTAACAGCATTATTTACAAAGCTTGCAAAACGTAAGCTTATGCGCTTTTTAGCAGTGGCATAAAAATCGCCACCACTAGACTTCGCATTTTCTTTCTTGGCCTTTACGCCTTCTATATAGTTATTATAAAAATCGAAGAATTCTGTTTTGCTAATAAGTTTAAGATCCAAGACTCTTCGTGCAATAACAATTTGGCTTACCTTAAAATGCCTAGCCAATTGACGAAAGTTTTGCTTCTCTTTCCAGGTTTCTCTCAAATAGTTCTCAGGAACGAGAAACTCCGCTGCCACTTTATCACATAACAACTCTACAGGATGATTGGCAGGCATCATTTTACTATTGTCAAAACCAGCAGTTTCGCCCAGCCAAATATGAGCGAGTTCATGAACCAACGTAAACATCTGCGCAGCCTTGGCATCAGTTGAATTTATAAATAGAAAGGGTGCTTTCTTGTCAACCAAAACGAATCCTCGGCAATCTGTGGGACTGATAACTCTCCGAGTATTATTTCCAACAACTCCATTAAAGGTTACAATTACCCCTGCTTCTTCAATCTTTTGGGTTAGGTAGTTAAGTGCTTCTTCCCATGTACTAAATGCATTTGCCCATCCGTCATTCAGTCCCAAGGTTTGCTTAATGTCATTAGCAATTGCAGAGTAAGGAGTGTCTACATCGTATTTCCCAACAAATGGCAAATCATCATAATATACATTGCTCAAATAATCAGTGAGCCAACTTTGCCTTTCTTGCAGCGTTTGTATGGTGTGATACACATTTAGAGAAACCCCTTCTGCTTCAGGGTTCTTTTTGCCAGAACGAAAGAAAGGAATTGGAATATCTTCTTCTGGCGGTTTAGCTAAGAACATGTAACCAAAAGGCACGTGCACTTTTTGAGTAAATCCTTCCAGTTGTTTGAGTGTTGGGCTGCTCTCTTTTTCTACCCATTCTTGCACTTTAGGATTTTTCAAATAGAATTCATCAAGGTCATTTCCTGCGCGCAAAATGGCCCACTCCAAAATCTCCTTATTGATATTTTCAATTCTTTCTGGCACAAGGCGAATTTAGGGAATGGTGGCGATTTGCTTATTGAATAGTCAAGTCTTTGAGCTGGTTTGCTGCTTCTTTGCAAAATAGACCTTACAATTCTGGTGTTTATTTCAATTATTGCAAGACTTTAATTCATCTGCTTTTTAGGTCTAATAGAAGTTTAAGGTCTTGGTGCTTTTGCACTTTTCAGCCATTTCAGCTCTTAGAGAAGTGAAAGGTCTGAGTGCTTGGATGACCTGAAACTTCTCTTCGGGATTCGGAGAGCTGCTAATAAAAAGAGCCAATAACTTTTGCTGCGAGCAGAAGTGTTAGGTTTTTGAGATGGTTTGCTGCCGCTTGGCAAGAAAGACCTTACACTTCTGGTGTCTATTTCAATTCTTGTAAGAAATTACCTTTTGTACTTCCTTAGCTCTGATAGAAGTTTAAGGTCTTGGTGCTTTGAAGACCTGACACTTCTATTCGGGCTGCGTTGAGCTGCAATTTAAAAGAGCCAATAATTTTTACAGCGTGCGGAAGTGTTAGGTTTTTGAGATGGTTTGCTGCTTCTTTGCAAAATAGACCTGACACTTCTGTTACTTATTTCTTGATTGCCAGACGATGCCTTTTCTGCCATTTTAGCGCTTAGAAAAGTTTCAGGTCTAGGTGCTTCGATGACCTGACACTTCTCTTCGGGATTCGGAGAGCTGCAATTAAAAAGAGCCAATAACTTTTTCTGCGGACAGAAGTGTTGGGTCTTTGAGTTGGTTAGCTGCTGTTTGGCACTTGGTAACCATGAACAAATTCAAGAATTGCTTGAAGTCCTCTTTAGATTCAAATTAAAACTCCACCCAAACTTATCAAAAAACTCGCTTCATTTGCATCATGAAAAATTTGCCTATACTTCTTTCGTTCGCTTTGGCGCTATTTGTATTTTCATCATGTGCTGAAACCGACCTGGGAACGCAGGTAGGAAATGCCTATTGCGATTGTACCGAAAAATATGAAGACCTAGATGAGCGAAATGAATGTTTGGTAAAGGTTACTGAAGACTATAAGGTAAAACAAGAAGCCCTATCTGAAGAAGAACGCAAAACTGTTCAGCAAAAGGTAGAAGAAGTATCTGCTGCTTGTATGGGGGGAGAATAGTGCAAATAGCTTTGAGAATTTGGGTGGTTTAATTATTTAAAACCCTTATTTCCGTCCTACGATTTTCCTTTTCAGCAGCTTCTTTTTCTTCTTCAGTTTTCATTTTGGCAATTTTCTGTTCTGAGTGAATTGGGTTGTGGTCTGCATAGCCCATAGCTTTCAACTGATTTTTATCTACGCCTTTTCGCACTAAATAGTCACATAAACTTTCAGCTCTACGTTGATCTAAGTTGGAGCCATACATTTCACTCCATCTTGTATCACAATGATTCCCAATTTCAATCTCAATATTTGGATTTCTAATGAGAAAAGCAGCCAATGAATCAAGCATGGGTTTGTATTCTTCTTTTACATCATATTTGGCAAGGTCAAATTGAATGGGAAGCAATAATTCGTGAACAGTAAGCAAAGTATCAAAGCTAAATTGGGTGAAAGGGTTATAATATTCAGGAGCATTGTAATCAGCTCGCTTGATTACTTTAACCATAGTTCTCCGGTTTTTAGCATGGGCTTTTTCTACTTCTTCTTCATTTGTACCTAGTTGTACAATTTCTTCTTTAGTAATTAGGGGGTACTTTTTGCCATAACCTTTTGCCTTTAGGTTGTTTTCATCCACTCCTTTTGCAATTAGATAATCGCAAATGCTTTTTGATCGTAAATAATCAAGTCGCCTAGAATACATTTTGCTAAATCTAGCATCTAAGTGATTACCTATTTCAATTTCTATATCAGGGTTTCTAATAAGAAAGTCGGCTAAGGAGTCTAAAACAATAGCGGCATCGGCTCTTATTTCCCATCTTGCCAAATCAAAAGTAATGGGAAGCTCCAATGTTGTATCAGAAAGTAGCACTTGAAATTGGTCATCAACCAGAGCAAGTGAGAACTCTTTTGATTCACTATTCCATTGGTAAATACCTGATTTGGCCATACTTGAATTACCATAAAACCCTAATCTTTTGTAGGTTAATGACTCTAAGATTAAGCCTGTTTTTAGTAACTCAAGCTTTGCCATTTGGTTAGGGTCAACAATACTTAGCGAGTCTGGATGCAGCTGAAATGATGTGTACTCCTGAAAGCTCAAATGAATAGAATCATTAGAAATTTGAAGAGCTGTGAAACATTCATGATCGTAAACCGACCTATGTTTCTCAGATTTCGCTACCAATAAAACGCTAGAATCTGGCGACATTAAAAACTCATAACTCGGGCCAGACACACGTGCGGAGAGATGAAAGGAGTCAAGTGTTTGCCAGTTTTTGTCAAATAGATTTAACTTAAACGTTCCGCCCAAAGGTTGGGCTAGTTCTGTAATTACCAAATGGTTTTCGCCAATAGCGTAGAAACTAATCTCACCTGGCATTAAAGCCAAGTCGTTGCGAGCTTCTAGTATTACTTTTTCAGCGATTTCACTTTCGTTGACAAGCTCAATGTGCTTTCTTTTTCTAAAGTGCTTTTTATAATACTTGTAGTTTTCAGGGTCAAGCTCATATTTAAGAATTTGATTACAAACTTCTTTAAACTGACCCTCACTTTTTGAGACTCCAAAAAGGGCAATTATTAAAATGATTAGAAACCTTTGACAACGCATAAGGTTTAATAACGAAATAGAGGAGCACTAATTGTAATAAACCATTCAATTACTAAAGCCATAAAAATACCTTATAGATTGGTGATTTTTGAAACTTTACGAGTGCAAAAATTTCCACAAGTACTACTCCTTTACACAAGTGCTTGTGCACTCATCAGGATCATTACAAGGGTAGAAGAAGGTTTCGCATACGGTGTATGATACTATTAGATCTGTACCAGCTAAATAGCCGGTTCCATCAAAAGTGATGTCAAGGTACTCATCAACAAACTCTATTTCCGATCCGCTTACTGTAGCGCGCAGGTTTGATTTCCAACCAAAAAGGTTTTTCAGGACTATTTCGTTGTCATTTGGCCCTTCTACAACTTCTAAACTATAAGTTGAATCGGATTCATACACGCATGCTCTTGAAACGCTGTATTTACCCAAAAATTTGTCTCTTTCTAAAATACAGCTACCATCGTCTTCTGTAGCATCAGCGTCGTAGTTTTCGGCATATGTATTGGTGCAACCTTCTTTTTGGCAAGAAACTAAAAATAGACTTAAAGTAGCACTTAAAATGAGTAGATTGAAAAAATGATTCATTGATTTGAGTAATTAGAAGCACAATATAACGCAACAATTTTGGTATAGAATCGCTCTTGCTACCTAAGATTTTTAGGTGAAGCTTAATTTACTATTAATAGGCTCTAATATAGTGTCTTGATATTGCTATATGTATTATTGCTACTTAAATTAAAAACCAATTATTATTATGCAAAAATTACTTTTTGTTTTACTGGCCAGTATGGCTCTTGTTTCGTGCTCAAAAGACCCCAATTTAGTTACAAACGAAGCACTTGAAGGTACTTGGAATATTACAGCCTATACCGTTGACAACGAAAACGTTTACGGACCCGATGCTTTTTTTGATAATGGTTCTTTTGTGTTTGCAATGGACGAAGATTTTACTGGAAATGTAACCACCAAATTAACTGCTTTTCCTGGTACTGAATTTGAAGATACTCAAAGCGACAATGGCACTTATGAAATTAGTAACGAAGGAGCAACTATTACCATTACTGATTCTGATGGCGAAAAAACAGTTTCGTCAGTTGTAATTGATGGCACCACCTTAACTATGGAATACGTAGAGTCAGGAGCAACAAATATTATTACGGCTGAAAAACAGTAGGTTTAAAAAACCACGTAAATATAAATAGGCCCTAATTCAAGTAGAATTAGGGCCTATTATATTTTTAAAATTTGTTGTTTATCTAATTCCTTTCCAAATTACTTCTTCTACATTGTTTTCTTTAGCCAAAAATCTACTTAAAACAAAAAGATAGTCGCTTAGCCTGTTTAAGTATGGAATAATACTGGCATCAATATCAACATGGTCGTTTACGGATACACAAAGCCTTTCTGCTCGGCGGCAAATGCAACGAGCTACATGTGCATGAGAAACTGCGGGGTGTCCTCCTGGTAAAATAAAGTTTTTAAGTTCGGGCAATTGTTTTTCCATGCTATCAATAGCTGTTTCAAGCTCACCAATTTCTTGCTCCTGCAAGTTTGGAATCTCCATTTTAGATTCGGGCATGGCCGCCAAATTAGATCCAATTACAAAAAGTGTATTTTGTACTTTGTATAGTAAATCTGATTGTTCAGTATTTTGGGTGTAATCTCTTACCAGTCCAATAAAAGAGTTTAGCTCATCAATAGTGCCGTAAGCATCAATACGCTCGTGATTTTTTGCAACGCGTTTTCCGCCTATTAACGACGTTTCTCCCTTATCGCCTGTTTTGGTGTAAACTTTCATTTTTTAGTTTAATGTATCTGTTTCAATGGCGCCATCTCGTAGCTTAATTACACGCTTAGTACGTGCGGCTATTTCTGGCTCATGTGTTACAATAACAATGGTGTTGCCATTTTGATGTAAGTTTTCAAACAAATCCATTATTTCTTCGGTGGTACTGCTGTCAAGGTTACCGGTTGGCTCATCGGCAAGTATAAGGGCGGGGTTGTTAATTAATGCTCTTGCCACGGCCACACGCTGTCTTTGCCCACCCGATAATTCGTTTGGTTTGTGGTCCATTCGGTCTCCTAGGCCTACTTGCTTAAGTTTTTCAATAGCTCTATCGTTGCGCTCTTTTTTACTAATTCCGGCATAAACTAGGGGCAGGGCTACGTTTTCAATGGCCGACATTCGCGGTATTAGATTAAAGGTCTGAAAAACAAAACCAATTTCCTTATTTCTGATTTCAGCAAGTTCGTTATCAACTAATCCGCTAACATCTTTTCCTCTCAAATAGTATTTGCCCGCAGTTGGGCTATCAAGAGCACCTAAAAGGTTCATTAAAGTTGATTTTCCTGATCCAGATGGTCCAACCAACGATATATATTCGTTTTGATTAATACTTACACTAACACCGCGTAGTGCAAACACTTTTTGGCTACCTATTATGTACTCTTTTGTAATATCTTGGGTTCTTATTAGCTCCTCCATAGTCCTACTATTTATTTGCTAAGTACTTTAGGTACCTTGTAATAATCTGAATCTTTTTGAGGGGCATTTTTTAAGGCATCGCTATGGCTTAAGGTAACTTTTGCTTCATCGTCTCTAAACTCGGTTACGGTATCACTTACGTGTATTAGCGGTGCTACACCTTCGGTATCAAGTTCGCTCAGTTTATCAACAAAGTCTAGTATTTTTTGAAAATCTTGTTTGATTTTTTCCTTCTTCTCGCCTTCAAACTCAAGTTTTGCCAGGTGGGCAAGTTTAACAACTAGTTCGTTTGTTACTTTCATGTTACAGCTTTTTGCCAAGGCAAATTTATTGGTTACTTAATTTACAAAATTGTAAAACTATGTAAAACATAAAAGCCACTGCTTTTGCAATGGCTTTTAACAATTAAAGCAAGTAGTGTTGGTTATTCTAATACCATTTCTTTAATGGCCAACATTTCTGAAATTACGGTACGGGCGTTTACTTCGGTATCTAAATAATATAGCTTGTTGTCTATGTAATTTTGGGTGCCTGAGCAATTCTCGTTAATACCTTTTGAATCACTTACAATTTTTAAACCTGATGGGTAGCTCGAACCTACGTTGTAGTAATACATTACATTATCGAGTTGGTTTAAATTAACTTTAATTGTGCAGTAGCTTGATTTTCCTATAAGCTGCTTGTATGTGTAATCAACGCTCCAATTGTATTGGTATTGGCCGTGTTCGGTAAAAAGATCGTTGATTTTGCTAAGGCGATCGGCTATAGAATTGCCATAAGTATTAGTACCACCGCTATTATTTTGCCCATTGGCTACCAACTGTGCTACTGAGCTTAAAATTTCTGCCACCGCAATGCCTTCGGCTATTACAGAATCTTCATACCTAAGCCCCATAGTGTAAAAATCTATTTCGCTGCCGTATTTTCGGGTACCATCATCATTATATTTTAGCATACAGTCAATTTCACCTTTGCAAAAAACACCAAAGTTATTTCCATCAATTCTGTATTCAGTATCGGCAGCTTGGCTTTTGTAGGTACCAAATTTGTTTGAAAAAACCATCATCTTACTCATGGGCTCGGCACCAAATTGGGCACTATATTCATTGTACTTGTCAAACATGCCATTTACATAGTTAATGGCCGTATTTACATAGCCGGCTGAATTTATATCATACATTTCTCTAATTTCTTTAAGTTTTGCGGCCATTGCTGGCGCATCAGAAATTAGCTTATCGTTATATCTTAAAACTAGCCCATAGTTGGCATATGCTTTTTCTTTTCTGTTTCCGCTTAGGTCAAAGTTTTGTAATTCGTAGCGGCCCGATCGCGATTTTACTCTAAAGTATTGTTTTTCGTAATCAAGTTCAAACTCAAATTTTGATATATGCATGGCAATGTATCCAAACTTGTCTTTTACCTTAAGCTCGCCCGTGGTGGTGTTAAGTTCAAAACGAGTATTGTACTCATTATATAGCGCAAATTTTGAGTTTATATATTCTAGGTTTGAGCCTATTTTGGCATAGTCGATTCCTGTTGATGATAAAGCCATTGAAGTGCGAATCGCAACACCGAGCTCTTGCTTAATTTCATTAAACTTGGTTGGTATTTGATAACCTGATGACGGAAAATTACCGTCATCATCCTCGTAGGTCATATCATAATTATCTGTTTTGTATCCACCGCTTTGATCAATGCAATCATCACCGTCTATGCAATAAACACCAATATGAAATTGATCGGTTATCCTAAACTCTACATCTTCAAGTAGTGCTTCTCGGTCTCCATATTCATTATACCACAAAAGTTTTTTTGAGATTTTATCAATCCTAAACATGGTGTTATATGGATTGTATTTTGCAAACTCTTGATTGATATACAAGATGTTACTGCTAACCACATCAAGGTTAGATTGTGCCATTGCCCAAGTAAACGCAAAACCCATAATAATTGCTAATACTCTTCCTTTCATTTTATGCTTGGCTTTAAGAAGCTAAAATACTTATCATTTTTTAAGAAATAGGTTTATTTGAAATATAATGGCTACCAATTACGGTAATACTCTTACTAATTTGATCTAAAATGAGTCTTTCTTTTCTCGTAAGTTATTAGGCGGTAAATTTCGCCCGATTTAAACGGAATTATGAAGCTGGATTTTATAAGAAAAAAGTTGGAAGAGCATGGGGCAGATGCTTACATCATAATAAATCACGAAGGTTCAGGGCAACCTGACTCAGCCTATATAGCTGGTTTTACGGGCTCTGAATCAATAATTATCATAACCCACGATTCTCAATATATATTAGTTGATGGCAGATACGTTACAAGGTCAAGGCAAGAGTCGCCAAACTTTGTAATGAAAACTGCAAATAGAGGAAAGGTTTATTCTGATATGGCCAAGTATTTTCCTGAAATGGGTATCAATACTATTCTAATTGATCCGAGTACAACGTTTTACACCACAATCAAAAAGTTTGAGGAGCATATACCAGGCATAATAATTAAAACTGAAGCGGCAATGCTGCATCAGCTTAGGATGGTTAAAACTGAAGATGAAATAAGCAAACTGCAAGCATCTGGCGATACTGCCTGTGCTGCTTTTAATCAGTTAATTACTGAGATTAAACCAGGGATTACTGAAAAAGCCATTGCAGCTAGGCTAGAGTATTTAATGAAAGAAATGGGTGCCGATAAATACAGTTTCGACAGTATTGTAGCATCAGGCAAGATGGGTGCTTTTCCGCACTATGTACCTTCTGATAAAGAGATTGCAACAGGAGAATTAGTAACCATAGATTTTGGATGTTACTTAAATGGCTATGCTTCAGATATGACCCGTACCATAGCCATTGGAGAAATTTCTGATCAACTCAGAGATATTTATGAAACTGTAAAAGGTTCGCAACAGGCTGGTCTTAATGCGGCAAACTCGAGCATGACAGGTGTAGCCCTTGATAAGGTTTGCCGAGATTATATAGATGCACGCAATTATGGTAAATATTTTGTGCATGGCACCGGCCATGGGTTGGGGTTAGATGTTCATGAAATGCCATACGTAAATACAAATAATGAAGACTTACTTCCCGTTAATTCGGTAGTTTCAATTGAGCCAGGCATCTACATTGAAAATGTAGGTGGTGTTAGAATTGAAGACTGCATAGTAATTAAACAAGACGGTCATGTTAATCTCAACAATAAAGTTACCAAAGAGCTTATTACCATTTAGGCTTATTGTATTAGCCCTTTTTTACACTTTAAGTTCAAATGCTCAAAATGCCGAGCAGCGTAGCGAAATTATTAAATTTGGTATAGGGGTAAAAGCAGTGGCTACTTCTGAGTTGCTATCAGGTGCAGCAACTACTTACGCATTGCAAGGGGTTAACTTTAGTTATGAGTCAAAAGTTTCGCGCGGAATTGATGCCATGGTACGTATTAAGCTAAAAAATAGATTTAGCTTACAATCAGGTATTACTAGTGTGAGAAGATCATATAACTACAATATTTCAACAGATACATTAGCTTTTGGTGGATCATTAATTCAAACATCATTTCAAATGCCACTTACGGGTTTGCTACAGGTTCAAATAAGCGATAAAATGAGAATTGGAACCGAAGCAGGATTTGTGGCTGAAATGTTTCCGGGAGATGTGGCCAGCGGTGATGATGAACACTTTGCCCTAGTGTATGTGAGAAAAAGGCTTAATTCAGCATTAAAAGCAAGCGCACTAACCAATTACGAGTTAAACGATGGGGGTAGAATTGAACTTGGTTTTACCTATCACCGAATGCTAGGCCGAATGGGCTCTTTTTATTTAGATTATGAAGGGGTAGAAAACACTATTTCAGGAAAATCTGATTTACAAGGCCATTTTTTTTCAGTAAATATGGCTTATTTTTTCAAGTAATGCATCGTATTAAATAGCACTTGGTTTATAACAATTAAGCCAAGCCCTGTATGGCTATTTATTTTTGTTACGTTTACTAAATCAATACGTAGGGTATTTGTAAGTGCAAGAGGTTAATCAACATAACGAAGAAGAGGGGCAAGAGCCCAAAAAAAAGAGAAAATCACGTAAGATTCTTTTGTGGTTTACCCTTATAGGGCTCTCATTTATAGTGCTTTTTCAGTTGGTTTTCTTGTTTTATTCAGATCAGCTTTTTGGAAGAGTAATTAAAGAAATTGTAAACCAAAGCAGCGATGGGGTATATGGCATTCGCTACAGCGATGTAAAGTTTAATGTATTTAAAAACGAGATTGAATTTGAAGGTTTTGTTTTAGAGTCAGACTCGGTAAAGTTTAAGCAGTTACTTGCACAAGATGGGCGCTCAAACCGATTAATAGACCTTAGTGTACCGCAGGTTTCGGTACAAGGGCCAAGTATATTTAAGCTTCTTTTTAATAAGGTTTTAGTTATTAATGAATTCGATATTGATAATCCTGAACTAAAAATGAGGGTATATGGCGAGTTTAGATCAGGTAAAGTTGGGCTCAGAAATTTTCACGAAATTTTATCGCAATACGTAAGCTACTTAAAAATTAAAGACCTTAGAGTTAATAACGCTTCGTTTTCAATTATATCTAACAACAACAACACTTATAAAGCGCTAAAAGTAAACGATATAAGTACCGCGGTTGATGGTTTTGTGCTCAATAAGCAAACCGAATCAAAAAGTGACTCACTATTGGCGCTCAATAATTTGAGTTTAAAACTAGGTAGCAATTCAATTAAAATTGACAGTTTAAATACCCTTGAGTTTGACCTAATGAGCTTTAGTACTAAAGACTCAATAGTGAGCTTTAATAATTTTGCACTAAGGCCCCAAGAGTGGGTAAATACATTAAACCAACCTGAATTTAACTTTAAGCATTTTGACCTTAAAGGCGTTGATTTTGCCAAATTATACTTTAACAATAATTTTAGCAGTAGAATTATATTAGCCGATTCGGGAAATGCCCATTATAGAGTGGCCATTAAACCTGATTCAATTTTAGCTTGGAGCAAAATCAACCAGTATTTCGATACCATAAGTGTAGATCAGGTAATTTTATTAAATACCCAATTTCAATTTGAAAAAACAATAGGTAAACGCCAACCTAACCTTCACGTGCCAATTGTAAAAATGGGTTTTAATAAACTACTCATCGATTCAAATTCATTTTTTAACAATAAGCAAAACTTCTATTCAAAAAATATAGATTTAAACTTAGGCCAGTTTGATATTATTGCAAAAGACAGTTCTCAAATTATAACAACCCAATCGCTGAGCTTAAGCACTTTAAATAGAGAGTTGTTGCTTTTTGATATTAATATTAACCCCTTAAAAGAAACGGATAAAGCAAAGGTTGAAGGGAAAATTAGGTCAGTTCAGTTTTTTGGTATTGACCCCATGCTAGCGCTCCAAAAAAACAAGTTTTATGGTAGAGCAGTATTGATTGAAAGTCCTCAAATTAAAATTAAGCAAGGTAAAATTCAAGGTGAGCCGTTTTCATCAAACGCTTTGAATAAAATGCTTAAAAAGCAATTTAGAGCAGTAGATATATCAAATGTTGAAATTGAAAATGCAAGCCTAAATTACAAGAATAAGTACGGAACCGAAGTGCTGAATGTAGCTGGGGGTAAAATGTTTTTTAGCGATTTTAAAACCTATAACAGCGCTGTGCCCAGTAATAAGCACTTGCTTTCAAATTGGTTTAGAGCTGAGGGGAGCAAAGCCTTTATTAGGCTACAAGATAATTTGCATATAGCCAATTTATACGATTTTAAGGTGTTTTCTAAAAACGGCGGTATGTATGCCAATAGAGTGCATGTGCACTTGAGAGAAGGCTTAAGCGATTCGTTTTTGCATAATACAAGTTACATACGCGAGGCAGATTTTTACAATGCATCAATTGATGGGTTTAATATGCTTCAACTTGAGAAAAATAAGGTGTTGGCGGTAGATTATTTAGAATTTAAAGGGCAAAACTCATTAAAGGTTAAGTTGGCTCAAGATTCATTAAAATCATCAAACGCACTGCTTGGTATTAATATTAAAGAAATGAGCATAGACTCTTTAAATACCGAGATTGAAGTTGGAAACAATAGTGATTTGCTAATAAAGGGCGAGGGAATGTTAATTCAAACCTGTGATTTGCTGTGGGATACAAGTTACGCTTCAGGTAGTGTTGATTTATACTCATTAATTGTTGAAGGGCATGATTTTGCAATTGACCATAAATTAAGCGAACAGCTATTAGCTGCAAAACAAATCAGAATTAACAGTAACTATAACCTAGCTCAGCTAAATTTATTAAATATAGCCCCCTATAAAAAAGGTTTTAATGGTAAAAATGCTTTATGGTACAAGGGGTCTACTTTTAGATTAAGCGGTTTTGACATACCAAGTTATTTAAAATCAAGAACTCTAAATGCCGAAAACCTTTATGTATCAAAGCCAACTATTACATATCACGGACTCTCTGATGGTGAGTATAAGCTCGATCAGATTTTACTAAATCCATTTGATCAAACAAAATCATTATTTAGTAAAGCAAAAATTGATGCTGTAAGGGTGCATGATGGTAAACTAAATTACACCAGTCATGTAGATGATAAAGAGCTAAATTACGAGATGAACAACCTTTTGGTTTACCTCGAAAATTTTGCAATTGACAGCAACACCACCCAATCGGATACCAATATTTTCTTTTCGAAAAAGGCTGAAATTGAGTTTACTGATTTTAAGCAAGAAGCCAATGATACATCAATGATTATGAGCTTTGGAGCAGTAAAATTACACCCGCATAAAAGTAAGGTTTGGATTGAAGATATGGAAGTTCGCAACCGTAAGCCAAAAGGTACTTTAGGCTATTTTGCAATTAATTCTGATGATGGCGTAATGGTGAACTTTGATTTCAATAGGTTTTTGATAAACAGGCAAATTAAGCTGCAAAAGGTGCTATTTGATAATCCAACACTTACAGTGGGTTTACAGAATAAAAATGCTGATAACAAAACCTTTTTTAAATATGATATACCAAAAGCATTAACAAAAAACTACTCAAGTATATATACCGATTCTCTTGTACTAAAAGATGCCATGTTTAAAGTAAATTACAAAGAGAAAGGTAAAAAGAAAATAACTACCGAAGCTGTTGACGGATGGGATGTTAATTTTCAAGTATTTAGGGTAAACAAAAACTACGATAATCTTGATTTTTTATATTCAAAAGCAATTAAGGCAGAGATAAATAATTATAAAAAGCGGCTTGCAGACTCATTAAATATTTTAAAAATAGGGCAGCTAAATGTTGATGTAAATAGAGGTAGAATTTATATGGATAGCGTACAACTAAAGCCACGATTTAGTAAAGAGCTATATGCAGCAACATTTGGAAAGCAAATTGATAGAATTGAAATTTTCAATCAAAATAGTAGTATCGAAAATTTTGATTTTGAAAACTGGCTTTATAATGGTAGTTACACTGCCGATGAACTAAGGCTTAACCGTACGGTGATAGGCGTGTACACCGATAAAACACTTAGAGAAAACAAAACCACAGCAAAGCCAATGCCGCAAGAGGTATTTAGATCATTGCCATTTCAGCTAAAAATTGATACCACGTTTATAAATAACTGGAGTATTAGCTATGAAGAAAAAGTGAGCAAATTGCTTGAACCTGGTATTATTTACTTTGACCAAATGAGCGGTACTATTACGCACTTAGACAATAAGGATACATCAGAGTCTAATATTATAAAAGTAGATATTGATACAAAGCTGATGGAAAACGGAGCGGTTGATTTGTTTATGAATATTCCCGTATATCACCCTGACGAGGAGTTTAGCTTTGTAGGCCGCATGAATGGTATGGATATGCGAGAGATTAATCCGTTGCTTAAAAGTTTAGTAAGTATAGAAATTGAACGCGGCAAAACCTATGGAATGAGCTTTGATGGCCGTGCAAATAAGTTTTTTGCTACCGGTAAAGTTGACCTTAGGTATAGTAACTTAAAGGTTAACGTACTCAACGAAAAAGGTGAAAAGAAAGGTTTAAAAGAGAAGTTAATTGGTATTGTGGCCAATAATTTCATCATTAAAAACAGTAATCGACTGTTTCCAAAAACAGGTAAAATAGATTACGTACGAAATGAGAATAAATCGGTTTTTAATTATGGCGCCAAATCTTTGCTTACAGGTATAAAAGAGTCTATTGGCCTTAAAAATAACGAAGGTGTTGAGAGCCTAGCTGAAGAAGAAAGCGAATAGGTATATTAGTCTGGTTCGTAAACCATCAATTCAAACATAAAACATCTGTAGGTTAGTAGGTTAATTAATTAATCAGGCACTTATATAACCTTATTACCGTGTGTAGGTATTGCGGTTTTAAGCATTGGCAGCCTAGGTTGTAATTATATTGGTGTTAGGTCATAATTAATTCCTCTTAGCTTTTAAGGGAGCCAAAATGTATTAAACCTGTAAAGTATTTATGTTTATTGTACTAAATATCTAATAGAACTAAGTACAAATAGGAAAAGCCATTTAACACAAGGCTAAATGGCTTCTACAAAGTATTTTTTATCAGTAAACTAGTTCTGGTCTGCTGGTAAAACTGAAATAAAAGATCTTAATGATCTGTTTACAGTTTTCTTTTTAAAAGAAACAACGCCATCAGTTGTAGCATAAATGGTATGATCTTTACCCATTGATACACCTTCGCCTGGGTGGTGTTGAGTACCACGCTGACGAACAATGATATTACCACTGATTGCTTCTTGTCCTCCGTATATCTTTACGCCGAGTCGTTTACTTTCCGACTCTCTACCGTTTTTAGAACTACCGACACCTTTCTTATGAGCCATGGTTTTATCTTTTTAATTAAGCGATTTCTGAAATTTCGATTTGAGTTAAGGCCTGTCTGTGACCGTTTTTCTTCTTGTAACCTTTTCTTCGTTTCTTTTTGAAAACGATTACTTTGTCACCTTGCAGGTGCTCAACAATTTTGGCAGTAACTGAAGCGCCATCTACTGTTGGGCTTCCTATGGTTACATTTCCATCATTGTCAGTTAAAAGCACTTTGTCAAAAGTTACTTCTGAACCTTCATCACCTGTAAGTCGGTGGGTATAAATCTTTTGGTCTTTTTCTACTTTGTACTGCTGACCGGCGATTTCAACTATTGCGTACATCTCCGTTTGAATTTGGGGTGTGCAAAAGTATTACATCTTTTTTATTTGATGCAATATTTTTAAAGAATTAGTTTTAGAATGTAAAAGGCAAACTGTTAACATTTCAACATGGCTATTTGCTTAGCATTTTTACCAGCCATAGAATTAAATAAAGCCCTATTCCGGTTGCATAAACTAAAGCTGCCACTACAAAAGCAACTCTTAATGCTCCGGCGCTAATATTTG